>CAZIQV010000001.1:0-15768 GCA_964541275.1 uncultured Chitinophagaceae bacterium
GGAGTCGTTGACGGACGGCGGAGACCCGAACTGTCGGGAAGGCCCGGCGAGCCAGGTTTCCGCCCGCCAGCGCGGCACGCCAGCAGGACAACAATCGTCTGTCGCCGGAAGTTTATCGGAAAAACGCAATTTTCGGAAAGCAGCGGTCGATACCAGCGGTGAGGTCCGTGGCCGCGCATCCGGAAGAACCGATGGCTCTGAGCAGACACCCCCGCCGTTTCTCCGTGTTTTCCGCCTGCCGGGGAATCCTTGGCCTCGTACTGACGATCGCGGGCGGACCTGTTTTGGGCGGCGAGTCGCCGGCGACCTTGCCCGAGTTGGTGCGGACCACCCAGCGAGTTTTTGCGATTCCGTTTCGGCTTCCGAAGCCGGCGACCCCGGAAGCGGCCGCCGTCCGCGTGGAGCTTGGCGTGTCGCGGGATTTCGGACTCACCTGGTCGATCGCCGGCCGGGCTGAACCGAACGACAGCTCGATCGCCTACCGCGCCGAAACCGACGGTGAATACTGGTTTCGGATTCGGGCAATCGATCGCCAGAATCGGGCCCGGGGAGGCGAGGGCCCCGACATCCGCGTGCTTGTCGACGCGGCCCCGCCACGGCTCACCGGGCGTGTCTGGCAGGGAGCCGACGGTGAGATCATCTGCCGCTACGCGGCCGCCGACGACTCGATTGCGATTGATGCCGTCCGCTTCGCCTATCGCCTCGCGGGGGGCGAATGGAAGCCGATCGCCGCCGAACCTGTGCTCGCCCGGCAGTCTCCCGCCCATCTGATTGGTGAAGAGATCTGGTGGGCCGGCCAGGAGGTTGACGGGCTCACAGTGCGGATCGAGGTCGCCGATGCTGGTGGCCACACCACCAGCCGGCAGTTCGGCCTGCTCGATGCCGATCCCATGGTGTCGCAGGCCGACCTCGCCAGAGAGATCCAAACACCGCTGCTACCCGGAATCGACGGCTCGCCCCGCGACAGCCGCGGCCGCAGCACCGCCTCGGTGATGGTGACCAGACCCGCCGGGTCCGACTCGTCGGCAGCGGGCCGGCCGTCGCCCAAGGCCCGAGTCACCGCCACGGCCGCCGGCGGATCCGCTGCGGCACGTTGGCCAGCCGTCGCCGGCCAAACCTGGTCGGCTGAGCCGGCCGTCGGGGCCCCGGTCAACGCGGCGGCCGACGCCGTCACCTCCGGCGACCAGCCGATCATCCGTGTCGGCCAGCCGGCGCTCGCCGATCTGCTGAAAGCAGACCTCGCCGCCTTCGCCGCGGAGCCGCAGGCTGCTGCGGTGGTGGCCGAGTACCAGGGGCGGCCGCTGCATCTGCTGCGGTCGCGGCAGTTCCGCTGGCAGTACGAATTCGCCGTGCCCGCCGACGTGACAGGACCGTTTCGGGTTGAACTCTGGACGACTCAGGACGCTGGCAGCAGCTGGCAGCGGGCCGCCGTCGACGACGACACGTCGAGCCCGATCGCGGTCGAGTTTCCGGTTGAGGGCCTGTATGGCTGCCGCCTCGAAATCGTCCGCGACGCCCCCGGCGAGCCGCTTGGGCCGCGGCCCGGCGAATCCCCCGACAGCTGGATCGGGATCGACGAAACGCCGCCGGAAATTTCGCGGCTCGAGGTCGAACCCGTTCCCGGCGGAACGGCAGGCGAGTTTCGTATCGACTACGCCTGCGACGACCCGCTCGCCCTCCCCGATCGTGTTCGGCTCGCCTACTCGCCGCACGCCTCCGGTCCCTGGGCGACGATCGCCTCGGAGCAGCCCGCGGTCGGCAGCTATCGCTGGCAGCCGCATCGAACGCTGCCCGGCCGGGTCTTTGTCCGGGTTGAGATGCCCGACGCTGCCGGCAACATCGGAGACAGGGTCACTGACGAGCCGGTCGAGGTCCGCACCGCGCGGTTCCGGGGTACCCTCGGCAGCCCACAGGTGGTTCCTGCCGATGCTTCCGGCCGCTGATCATCCCGCCGAACAACGCCGCCAACGCCATGCGAGCCGGCCTGCTTTCGACCGGCCCGGGCTCGGAAGCGCCGGGAGCCAAGGGCCCGGCTGATCAGCCCGGTCCGCCCTGCCGGTGCCGCCGGACACTCCGGAACCATTCCGGCTGCTGCCGCTGGGGGCAGGGTTGCTGCCGCCCGCGGGGGGCGATCGTTGCGGGCCACCGGCTCGCGGGAATCCCGCGCGGGTCGGTGATTGCCGCTGGCGGCTACACTGCAGCGGCAGAACGGTGCGTCTCGGCGGAAGAATGTCATGCCCAAACAGTCGCCAGGCCTCTGCGGCCTCGACCTGCTGCTCGAAACCGACGCGGTTCCCGCGGCTGTCGCGCCGGCTGTCGACCCGCCGGCGATGGTTGTGCTGGCCGGGGACAATCCCTTCGTCAGCGGCCGGCTGCTCGCGAGTCTGCGGGCGGTCTTCTGCCCCGACGAGCAGGACCGGAGCTGGGCGTGGCGGGAGTTCTCCGGAGACGATCGGCCCGACCCGCGAGATGTCTTCGACGAAGCGGCGACGCTGCCGATGTTCGCCACCGCGACCCGGGCCGCCGTCGTGCGCCGGGCGGACACCTTCGTCTCGACCGCCCGGGGCCAACTCGAAACGATTGCCGGCCGGGCCCGCGGAAGCCGGGGCGTTGTCGTCCTTGAGGTCCGGAGCTTCCCGGGCAACACCCGCCTGGCCAAGGTGGTTGCCCGCCGGGGATGCCTGATCGATGTCGGCCTGCCCGCGCGGTTCGATCTGGCCGGCTGGCTGCGAAAGTGGGCGAAGCAGGCCCACCGGCTCAAGCTTCCCGCGGCCGCGGCGAGTCGGCTGCTCGAGCGGCTCGGCGATGACCTCGGGCAGATCGATCAGGCCCTCGCCGGGTTCGCCGCCGCCCTGCCTGCCGGCGAGGAGCATGCGATCGACCCGGAGACCGTCGACTCGCTCGCCGGCAGCGGTAACCAGCGGACGGCCTGGGAGATGCTCGATGCCGCCGCCGCCGGACGCACGGCCGCAGCGGTCGACCTGCTTGGTCGGTTGCTCGAGGCGGGAGAGAGCCCCGTCGCCCTGTCAGCCCAGGCTGCCGCGGTGTTCCGCCGCTATGCGACCGCCGCGAGGCTGCTCACCGGCCCGGATCGGCCGGCCAGCGTGCCGGCCGCCCTCAAGGCAGCCGGGGTGGCCGCGTGGCCGAAGGCGGTGGCTGAAGCAGAGCGGGCCTTGCGGCATCTCGGTGCCCGGCGGTGCCGCGACTTGCCCGGCTGGCTCGCCGAGGTCGACCGCTCGCTGAAGGCTGAGGCGTCGCGAGGTCTTCGGGCCCGGCTGGCCCTCGAGCGATTCTTCTGCATGATGGCGGGCCCAGCCGGGGCGGCAGGCGGCCGCCCCGGTCCCCGTTCACCCGGAGCTCGACCATGACCGATCAGCATGCAGCGGACCGGAGCCGACCAGCGCAGCGCTGGAACAACCCGCTGGCCAGCCGCTATGCCTCGGCGGAGATGGCCGAAATCTGGAGCGACAGCCATCGCTACGGGCTCTGGCGGAGGATGTGGCTGGCGCTGGCCGAGGCCGAGGCCGAACTTGGGCTGCCGATCACCGAGGCTCAACTCGCCGAGATGCGGGCCCACCTCGACGCGATCGACTTTGCCAGGGTGGCCTCGTACGAGAAGCAGACCCGCCACGACGTTTTTGCCCATCTGCACGCCTTCGGCGATGACTGCCCGGCGGCTCGGCCGATTCTCCACCTCGGCGCGACCAGCGGCTTTGTCACGGACAATACCGACCTGATCCTGATTGCTGAGTCGCTCGACCTGGTGACGGCTCGGCTTGCCACGGTGATCGAGCATCTCGCCTCCCGGGCCCGTGAGACCCGGGGCATCATCTGCCTCGGTCGCACCCACCTCCAGCCGGCACAGCCGACGACGATCGGCAAACGGATCTGCCTTTGGATTCACGATCTGCTCCTCGACCTCGACGAACTGCAACACCGGCGGTCACGACTGCGGGCCCGGGGCACCAAGGGCACCACCGGCACGCAGGCGAGCTACCTCGAGCTTTTCGGGGGTGACCATGCCAAGGTGCGGCGGCTCGATGAACTCGTCTCGCGAAAGCTCGGGTTCAACAGTTCTTATGCCGTCACTGGCCAGACCTACCCCCGCAAGGTCGACTCGCAAGTGCTCGCCACGCTTGGCGGTATTGCCGAGTCGACTCACAAGGCGGGCAATGACCTGCGGCTGGCGGCTGCCTGGAATGAACTTGAGGAGCCGTTTGAGACCGACCAGGTCGGCTCGTCGGCCATGCCTTACAAGCGAAACCCGATGCGGGCCGAACGGATGTGCAGCCTCGGCCGTTTCGTGATGGGGCTGCAGCCGACGGCCGGCCAAACCGCCGCAGTGCAGTGGTACGAACGCACCCTGGATGACTCGGCGGTCCGGCGGCTGGTGCTGCCCCAGGCATTCCTCGGCACCGATGCCCAGCTGGTCATCTATGCGAATATCGCCGCCGGCCTCGTCGTGCTGCCTGGCGGCATTCGCCGGAACCTCGAACAGCATCTTCCCTTTCTGGCGAGCGAGCGGCTGCTGATGGCGGCGACCACCGCCGGCGGCGACCGGCAGGAGCTGCATGAGGCGATTCGCCGCCACAGCCATGCGGCAACCGCGGTGATGCGGGAGGGAGGCGACAACGACCTCGTCGAAAGGCTGGCGGCCGATCCCCGGTTCGGGGGCGTCGACCTCGCCGCTGCCGTGCGGGTGGACGGTCTTGAGGGTCGGGCGGCCGTGCAGGTCGAGGAGTTCCTTGACGGTCCTGTCCGCGACGCGTTGGCCGGCTGCCCCGCCCGGGCGGAGGTCGGCGACCTGCGGGTCTGACTGATTCGGGCAAGGCGTTACCGGCCGACGCTTTTCAGCGGTGGCCGGGAGAACTCGCGATATCGGCGGCGGCCGCCGCAGCCTCGGCCACGGTCGGTCAGATCGCCGCATTCCCCCGTTCGCCGGTGCGGATACGCACGCACTCGTCCATCGGGAGCACGAAGATTTTTCCGTCGCCGATCTCACCCTGCTCGCCGGAGCGGCCGGCTGCGAGGATGGCGTCGATCGTCGGTTCGACAAACTCCTCGTTGACCGCAATTTGAAGCTGGACCTTGCGGAGCAGATTCACGGCGATCTCATGTCCCCGGTACGTCTCGGCATGCCCAAGTTGGCGGCCGAACCCCTGAACATCGAGGATCGTCAGTCGAAAAACCTCGACCTCGGAAAGTGCCTGCTTGACCCGTTCGAGCTTGTCGGGCTGGATGATCGCGAGGATGAGCTTCACAGGATCCGCCTTTTCTGCAGGGACTCGGCGTCAGCATAGCGACCGCCCGCAGTCCGGCCTCCCGGCCGGACGAGACGATCGAATCGCCGCGAGTGAATCCTTGGATGCCCCGGCCTGGGCGAGCTAGGCGGATTGCCCACCCAAGCCATTGGGGCATCCATGAAGGACGGGTCGCCGGCACGCCACGCTCCGATAGCGGCAGTCTCAGTCCGCAAACAAGACCCAGCCCGGCACCACCTGCCGGCCAATCTGTCGGCTGCCCCTGGAGCAGCAAGAGCGGCAACCCGCATCACCTCAGTCCATCCCTAACGGCGGTGTGGGGCTCTGCCTCAATGCGTCGATGCTCGGCCAAATCTGCAGGGTCCGCCAATCCCCGGCAGAGAAGAGTTGTTTCTCCGTGCATCGATGAGCAACTATCGTGCCAAGCAGTCCGCGGCAGTCGCTGAAATCCTGGCGGGAAACGTTTGTGACGGTCCGCAGTTCGGTTTTCGGCGGGCGGTTCGCCTGCAGCGGGGAGCTGGCCGCGCATATGCTTTGGGCAGTGCTGCCTTTTGTGACGGCAGTTCCCCCGGGGAGATGTCGCGGTGAGCGTTGTTGAAAACCTGACTCGCACGTTGCAGCTCGATGCTGAAGATCGGGCTCGTCAACTCGACGGGCGATTCTGCCGAACGGGCGATTCACAGACGGCCGCCGCCCCGTTCGAGGCGGTCTGGGAGACGATTTCCGCGAGTGAATTCCGAGGAGGCAGACAGCCGGCGGTTGAACGGCTGCAGGAGATTGATCCGGTCGCCTACGGCCGGTCGCGAAATCATGTCGGGGGGGCGGTCACGAGGCTTTCCCCCTGGCTGCGGCATGGGGTTTTGTCGCTTGCGGAGGTGCGAGACGCCGCGTTGGCTCGGGTGCGGGAGCGGTCACAGGCCGACAAACTCGTCAGTGAACTCGGCTGGCGGGACTATTGGCAGCGGGTCTATGCCGCGCGACCGGAGGCGGTCTGGGAGGATTTCGAGCCCCCTGCCGCCGTGTCCCGGGGCGTGGTGAGCGACCGCCTGCCAGCCGCCGTAGCGACCGGGTCGACCGGCATGGCCTGCGTCGATGCCTTCAGCCGTCGGCTGATCGAGACCGGCTGGCTGCACAACCATGAACGGATGTGGCTGGCTTCGTGGCTGGTCCACACCTGTCGGGTCTCCTGGCAGGCCGGGGCGGCGTGGTTCCTCGAGCACCTGCTCGATGCTGATCCGGCCAGCAATAATTTTTCCTGGCAATGGGTGGCAGGCACCTTCTCGAACAAGCCCTACATCTTCAACCGAGAAAACCTTGAGCGGTACACCGACGGCCGCCATTGCCGCGACTGTCCGGTCGCCGGCCGCTGTGATGTCGAGGGCAGCTACGACGACCTCGCCGATCGGCTCTTTGCCGGGGCTGGCGAGCGGCCGCAGAAGCTGAAAATTTCACCGGCGATTCCCTGGCACGCCGATCCGCCGGCCGGTCAGCCGCTGGTCTGGCTCTCGCTCGATTCACTCGGGAATGCGTCTCCGGCCCGCCGTCGGTATCCGGAGGCGGCGGCGCTGTTCATCTTCGACCCGGCCTGGTTGGAGCAGGAGCGGCCGTCGCTGAAGCGATTGGTTTTCATCATGGACTGTCTGGCAGACGTGCCGAACGTTGAAATCTGGCATGGCGACCCGGCAGCGGTGCTCCCGGCCCGCGCCGCGGCCGTCGGCGCCGACCACGTCTGCGTCGCGGCCACTCCCTGTCCGCGTGTTCGCGGCACGGCCGAACGCCTCAGCACCACGCTGCCGGTGGTGCCGGTCGACTGGCCACCATTCTGCGACGCCGCCCGGGTCACCGACCTCGGCCGCTTTTCCCGCTATTGGAACAAGGTTTCCAAGTCGGCCCTCCAGCCGACCGCGTAGCCGGCGCTGAATCGGACGCGGACGTCGCCGGGTGACCGTCGACGCCTCCGGAGCCGGCGATCTGGCCGGTTCAAACCGCAGTGCCGACGCTCACAGCACTCCGAGGGCTTCTACCCAGCGGCAAAGGGCGGCGGCCCGGGCAGCATCGCTGTCGACCTCCGGAAGATCCCCGACTGTGATCCCCGCCTTGCTCAGCCGCTCACGATCGGCGGCCTGGCGGCGGGCGGTGGCCGCATTGGGTGCGGTCTCCGCCGAGACACCGCCGCCGAAGAGCACCCAGCGGAACCGCTCGGGGGCGGCCTCGGTGATCTCGGTCCGCCGCGGCAGCACTGCGTCGATCAGGGCGACGCCGCGGATCACCGGGGCGAACCGGTCGGCGGCCAGCCAGGCAAAGGTTCCCCCAGCCCCGCGGCCAGCCACGGCAATCCGGCTCGGGTCGAGCTGTCGCCGGCTCCGCAGCACTTCCAGACTGCGGCCAACCCGGTCGAGATCGGCCCGGCTCCAGCGGGCAGGGTCGGTCGAGCCGATCAGGACTACCGCCACCTGCGAGCGGACCACGGCATCGCGGCAGGCGGCAACCCGGCCGGTGATCGAGTCGGCGGTCAGTGCTCCCTGCGGTTCATCGAACCAGACGAGGACGCCGAGCGGCGGGCCGTCCTCGGCGGCCGGGACGATTGCCCAGCCGGGGTCGGCAAGCTCGGGGGCCTCCAGTTTGATGACCTGCGGGGGCGGCTGGCCGGCGACCTCCGCCAGCGGCGGAAGCTCTGGCGGGACCGCGGGCAGCGGCACGGTCGTAAGCTCGGCTCGCCCCTCGCTGCCGTCGCGGTCAAAGGTCAGCTGCACCCCGGTGCCGGCGGCGAGGCCGCCGAGCAGACCGGCCAACTCGGCGGTCGTCGCGATGGGTCGAAGTTCGGGCTTGGCCGTGTCCGGCGCCACCGCCGCTGCGGTGATTGTGTCGCCCGGTTCGAGCCCGGCGATGGCAGCGGGGCTCTGCGGCCAGACCCAGCCGACCGCCGCCGGCTCGGGTGTGGCGGCAGCATCCCTGCCGCGAATGGCCCGGCGGGCCGGCACGAGTCCCAGCATCGTCCGCCGCCAGGGCGGCAGCCGGTCGACGAGCGTCGCGGTGACGGTGAGTTTCTTGGCGGTTTCGCTCGGGCCGCGGCGGATTGCCAGGGTCACGGCATCGCCGGCCAGCCGGGGCGTGATCGCATGCCGGACATCGGCGATTCGGCTGACTGGATCGCCGTCGATGGCGACGATCGTGTCGCCGCTGCGGAGCCCGGCGGCGGCAGCGGGCGAGTCGGCTCGCACCGAACCGATCCGGGGCGGGCCGTTGATCGGGTCAGTTGCGTCGTAGCCGATTCCAAGCAGGCCGGCGGCCAGTTCTTCGCCCTGCTTCAGCCGCGGCAGCAGCGGCAGCAGAGCGGTCATCGGCACCGCGAAGCCGATTCCCGAGTCGTAGAGTTCGGTGCCGAGATTCATCCCCGCGGTGTCAGCCGGCAGCGGGGCGATGATGCCGAGCACGCGGCCGCGGATGTCGATCAGCGGGCCACCATAGTTCGCCGGCGAGACCGCCGCATCGGTCTGGATCGCCCGGCCCCAGGCCCGGTCGACCGCCGAGACGACACCGACAGCCAAACTCGGCTGGGCGGGATCCCAGACCCGGCCAGCCGCGATCGCCCATTGTCCGGGAACGACCTGGTCTTGCGGGGCCCACTCCGGGACAGTCAGCGGTGATGACGGCGCGCATTTCAACAGGACCAGGTCCCGGTTGGTGTCGCGGCCAGCCACCCGACCGACGAGGCGGGTCGATGCTGCGGCCTCGTCCGCCCCGGGAGCCGCCGGCAGCATCACGACCGCTTCGGTGGTGTCGGCCGGAACCGCGAAGGCAGTCGTCAGGATCCAGCCCTCGCTGCCGACAACGAGGCCGGTCGAGGGGCCGGTGGCCGGTGCCGCCTCGGCGGTCCTGCCGAGGCGGGCTGTCGAGATACCTGTCGGCTCGATCCGCACGATCGCCGGTGCCACCCGGTCGACCGCAGCCTGGAAGGCAGCCTGCTCGGCGAGGGCCAGCGGGGACGCTTCGGGAGCAGCGATGACCAGCGGAGAGGCGACCAGGAGCAGCGGGACAATCAGGAGCAGACTCCTGCGCAGGAGCAGACCACCGCGCACGAGCAGACTGCTGCGCACGAGCAGACCGCTGCGGCTGCCGTTGCTCAAACGCGGGACCAGGGTCATTGGGCCTCCTCGGCTACGGCCGGCTCGGGCTGCGGCGGCAATTCCCCGAGGTCGGTGCTGACGATCGTTCCGCCGCGGATGACGCCGAGACGCACAGCGTCGCCCGGCAGCAGGCGGCCAAGTTCCTGCCGCAGTTGCCGCTGGCAGGTGATTGTGCGGTCGCCGACGGCGACGACGAGGTCGTCGGGCTCGAGGCCGGCAGCCGCGGCGGCCGACTCGGGGAGCACCGCCTCGACGAAGGCGGGCGTCTTGTCGAGAAGGTCCGGGACGAGAACCAGGCCGAGCAATGCTGGATCATAGTCCTGTTCCGGGCCGACCGTCGGGCTGGAGGACGGCTTGCCCGAAAGGACCTGTTCGTAGCCGCGGGCAACCTCGTCGGCCGGCAAAGCATAGCTCAGCCAGATGCCGCTGGGCTCGGCCCGCAGTTCCTTGCCGAGCATTCCCAGGAACCGTCCCTGCCAGTCGGTCAGGCAGCCGCCGGGGGAACCGGGATTGTTCGTGGTGCAGTCAAGCACGTAGACATCGCCCCGGTAGGCCGCCTCATGGCTGCCCCGGCGGGCCTGCAGAGGGACGCAGGCGGCGATCACGCCGTGCTGGAGGCTGACCCGTTCGTCGCCGACCGCCACCCCGAAGAGGTTTGACAACGCCAGCACGCGGCTGCCGACGGCGGCCCGCGAGGCGGTGGCTGAGAGGCTGAAGCAGGGGAGATTCTCGCCGTCGATCTCCAGGACGGCCAATTCCCGCCGCAGGTCGGCGCCGAGGAGCCGGGCCGGGTAGCGGCGGCCGTCGTCGAGCACGCAGTCGATCACTTCAGAGTCGAGCGCGGTGCTCAGCGCGGTGACGATGTGGCCGGTGGGCGAGACAATGATGCCAGTCTGGTAGGCCTCAAGACCGCGGATGCCGCCGGCACCGTAGAGCTTGACGACGCGACGGGCGGCTGCGGCACCCGCCGCGGTTGCCTCCCCCGCAGCGGCGGTGGTGCCGCAGAGCGGCACCGCCGCCGCCAGCACCGCCAGCAGCGGCAGAGTGAAGTTTTGGCCGCGGCTCATGGCGTTAGCTCCTCGATTCGGAAAGTCGCAAACCGGCGGCCCGCATGGTCGACAACAATCGTCTCCGGTTGCCGGGCCGACCCGCCGTCCGCCGGGAATGCAAAGACGATTTCACAGGGTTCCGCAGTCGGCGACAGTAGGAAGTCGACCGCCACCACCGCCCCGGCAGGATCGACCGAGAACCGCGCCCGGCCAGCCCCGGTGGTCAGTTCGAGGACGTCGGCGAGCCCGCCGGTCGCCGCGGTCGGCTGCTGCCCCCAATAGATCAGCCGCCCGCCCCCGCGGTCGCCGTCGAGCAGCAGCCGCCGCCAGAGCGTCAACGCCGCCAGCATGCCGCCGGACCCCGGAGGACTGGCGTCGAATCCGGCTTCCGCTGCGAGCCCCGCCTCAGCCGCCACCGGCTCCCACCGCGACACACCGGTCGGCAGCCCGATGCTCGCGGCGGCGTCGGCAAGCTCAATTTCAAACGCCCCCCCCTGCTCCAGCCGGCCGCGGAAGTTCCAACTCGCTCGCTCGCCTGCCGGCTTTCCGGCCCCGGCTGCCCGTTCGGCGACTCGGTCGAGTACTCGCCGCAGTTCGACGCGGTTGAAGTGGAAGTTGGTGAAGCCGAGCCGCGGCTCGTAGAGCGGCCTGATCAATTCCGGCAGATCCTCGGGCTTGGGCGTCAGCGGATTGGGCGGCGGCTGGCCTTCCGGATCTCCCGGCCCCGGCCGCTTAGGCTTGCCCCGCCCCCCGGAGACGATGTCGGCGAGCATCGCCGTGGTGTGCACGCCGGCGAGTTCAACGACGATTTCGGTCGGTCGGCCGCCGCGGCGGTAGACCAGCGGCACCCGCCACCCTGCCGGCAGGGTGCCGAGCATATTTTTGAAGGCGTTGACGCTGCGAACCGGCCGGCCGGCCAGAGCCACCACCTCGTCGTCGATTCGCAGGCCGCGCCGCCAGGCGTCTGACGATTCGAGAATATCGGAGACGACGACGCGGCCATCGAAACTCGTGGCGACCGTCGCCCCGAGGGTCGCATGGTCGGCGAGCCGGCCGCCTTTGAGCACGCCGAGAAAGTTGCGGACCTGATTGGCCGAAATGGCGTAGCCGACCCCGACGTTGATCCGCCCCCGCTTCTCAAACGAAGCCCGGCCGTTGATGCCGATCAGCCGCCCCGCGGCATCAAACAGGCCGCCGCCGGAGTTGCCGGGGTTGATCGCCGCGTCGACCTGCAGGCAGTCGGCATATTCGAGGATGGTCCCGGCCGGAAACTGGTAGCGGTGGATGCCCGACACGACGCCGACGCTGACTGAGGGGTTGAGGTCGGTCGCCAACAGGAACGGGTTTCCGATCACAAAGCAATCGTCGCCGACGACGACCCGATCGCTGTCGGCCAGTTCGGCATGGGGAAAGTCATCTCGGCCGAGCAGCTTGATCAACGCGAGGTCGCCGGTCGGGTCGAGGCCGACGAGCACCGCATCGTAAAGCCGGCCGTCATTGAGGCCGCACCGCATCGCGATGCCAGCCGGTTGGACGACATGAAAGTTCGTCAAGGCGTACCCGTCGGGGCTGATGAGGACGCCCGACCCGCCGCCGGCTGCGCCTGCGAAGATCGCCACGGCCGTTTCCGAGGCGGTCGCGATGGCCGCAGTCCGGCGCCGCTCTGCCGCAAGCACGCGGTCGAGTTGGCGGTCGGTCGACATGCTGCTCGCGGGGCCCTGATCGCCAGCCCCGGCAGCTGGCGGCAAAGCGAGCAGCGAGGCGGCGATAACCGCGACGGCGGGAACGCGAAACAGGGGGCTGGCGGCCGGCGCGGCACCGGGATGCCAGCTGCGCGGGGCTGCGGGAAAACGCATCGGCTACCTTTCGATCAGCGGATCAACGAGCAGGACGGGGCCGCCGAGGAGGGGCATGCCCGCGGCTGGATCGTCGGCAGGCAGTCGCCTTGCGAAGTCGACCAGCAGTCGCAGCTGCCGTCCACCGGTCAGGTCGACCTCGATCGGCAGGGACGTCGGCGTCTCCGCCGCGGTCCCTCCGAACTCACCGCGGAATCGCTCGACGCCGTCGACTGCGACCGAGACCGCCGTCGCAGCCGCGGCCACCGGCCCTGGTTGCAGCGTCGCCCGGAAGGTTCTGCTGCCCTCCGGAATGGTCCAGATCATTTCCGTGCGGGGACGGACCAGCAGCCCGGGCCCGGCGGCCCCGGCAACCGGCCGGGGCTCGAAGAATCTCCGCAGCTGCTCGTCAGCGGCGAGGCCGCCGAAGAAGGGCGTGACCGTCGCGGCGGCCGGCCGCCGCCGGGTGAGATCGATCTGGCGGCCGAAGGCGTAGTCGATGCTCGCAAGGCTGCCCTCCGGGAGGATCGCCGCGGCGGCCGCGGCTGTCAGTTCGACCCTCCAGCCCTCGGTGTCAGCCGCTCGGCTGATGCTTCGACAGCGGAGACTGCCGCCGGCAAGCCCGAGCAGAATCTCGCCGGCTGCCGGTTCGGGGTCGGCGTCCGGCGACAGGTTTCCCCGCAGCCAGCAGAGACCCGCCAGCTTGGATCGCTTGACGGGGATCCGCTCATCTTCAAGCAGCACCACGACCTCGCCTTCGGATACCTCGATAATTCCGCAGGCGATGAACTGCCAGCCTTCATCCCGGCGGATGACCACGATGTCGCCGTCGGGCTGCTGTGGCAGTTCACCCAGCCAGGCAGGCGGCCGCGGCGGCCTCTCGGCCTCATCCGTCGACCAGGCGACCCAGTGAAGGCCGGCGGCGGGGAACTCAAAGGGGCCGCCCGGCAGCCCGGCTGTGGCCGTCGCGGCGACAACCGCCAGGCTCTCCGTCGCCAGGCGAGAGCCGTCGGTGAGCCCGACGAGGGTGTCGCCGCTCACCGCAGGAGCTGGGGTGACGGCGATTCGGCGGACCTCCCGGAGCGGCAGCGGCTGGCGGACACCCGGGGCCTGCTCAAGCACGAGACGGTCGCCCTCAAGCTCGACAAGGCCGCCGGAGACAACCTCGCCGACCACCGGCGTCACCTCGATCTGAAGCGGCTGCGGGGCGGCCACCCCAGCCGCCGAGGGGCCGGCCAGACTCGCCATGGCCACCAGAGAAGACCACCAGCAAGGCAGTCGTCGCGGCGGTCGTTCCGGCAGTTGTTGGGCCTGCGTCACGGCCTAGCGCCCCTGTTCCCCGGCGGCAAGCCGCTTGAAATACTGTTCGATCGCCTCGCGGTAGTGGGCCGGGTAGTCGCGGCCAATCTGCTGCAGCGCCTCTTCCCGCTCTCGCGGCGGAAGGTCGCCCCAACTGCCGGCGTTGTCGAGTTCGCGTTTGGTCACCTCGCCGCGGCCCTTGCCGCCGGCGATTTGACTGTCTTCCATCGGCCGGCCCTGGCCACCACCGCCGGCGGCGGCCGCCCCGGCAGATTGCTGTTGCTGCTGCTGGTCTTCGATCTTTTTGATCAGCTTGTCGAGCGAGGCGATGACGCCGTCTTGCACCTCCCGAACCCGGGCACCGGCATGGCCCAAATCGAGCCGCCGGGTGATGTCCCGCATCCGTCGGGAAATGTGGTCGAGCGACTCTGGTTCGAGGGCTGCCGTGTCGGCCTCAAGGAGGCGGGCGACCTGCGCGTAGCGGACCGGGATCTCGGCTTCCCGCTCGAGAAGTCGGGCAATCGTCTCGCCCGCCGCTTCCGCCTGCAGCAGCCAGGATTCACAGGCGGCCCGACAGAACAGCAGCGTGGCGGGATCGGGGCTCGACGCGACGGCAAGCCGGATCAGCAGCGGGGCTGCCTCGTCGTACCGCCGGGAACGAACGAGCTGCCGGGCGGTCCAAAGCGGCACCACCTCCCCGCCGAAGTCGGCGGCCGGCTCGGCGGCGAAGGCGTCTGCCAGTTCGCTGATGGCCGCCGGAGAGAGCCGGTCGATTCCGGCAAGCAGTTTCGCGGCCGGCTCGTCAATGACGGCGACCGCCCGCATCAGCCGGTCGAGCCGGTCGCCGGCAGCGTCGCCCCAGATCGCGCGGGCGGCGTCCTGTTTCGCCGGGTCGGACCCTGCGACAGCGGCGAGCCACTCGTTGAGCCGCTCGGTAATCGCTGCTGCGGTCGGCTGCGACCAGCTCGCGGTGCGGGCGAGATCGGCTGCCTCAGTCGGGTCGGCGGCGGCCGGAGCGTCAGCTCCCGCCGCAGTCCCTCGAAGCTCACCGAGAAGTCCGGAGGCGACGAGGAAGGCCGCCAGCAGCCGTTGTCTCGAGTCCATGGCGATTACCTGGTGCCGGGTGGTTGTGGCGGTGCTGGCCGTCGCGTCGCCACCTTTAGCAAAGTATATCCGGTTGACGATCCGGCTGGCCGCCGCTATTCGGTGCGGCCGGTGACGATGTCGCGGGCCGCCCGCACGACCCGCTCTTGGCGGCCAGCCAGCCGGCCGAGGGCCTCGATGAGTTCCGGCTCGCTCGCCTGCTCGGCGTCTGCGTTCAAAAGCTCAGAAAATCGCGAAGTGCGGCGGTTCACCCGCAGCTGCAGCGTGCGGAGCATCTTCAGCTCGGCGAGTTTGTCGACCAGTGGCTGCTCGCCGGGGGAGGCGGGCCGGCCGCCAGCCGGGCCCTGCTGCTGCCGCTGCTGCTGTTCCCGTTCAGCCTGTTCGAGGGCGGCGAGCAGCTCCTCGAGGCTGAGGACGAGGTCTTCGACGATGCCCCGGGTGAGTCCGCGGTCGTTCCCGGCCATAAGTCGCGCTGCGGCCTGCTGGGAATCTTCGCGGATCTGCTCGAGTGCCTCGGGGATGGCGACGGCCGATCCGTCGTCGCGGACCAGGGTGATCGCCCGGGTGGCGTCAGCGGTGATTGCCTGCTGCTCGCGTCCGAGCCGGGCGATCTCCAACTCCCGCTCCCGCGGGTTTTTGCCCGGCTGTTCTGCCGCTCGCGTGTCGAGACCGCGGAGGACAGCCCGCTCGGCCCGCAGCATCGTGCGGACCCGAGCCTCCAGCCGCACCAGCAGCCGTTCGATCTCCTCCTCTCGGAGTTGGCGGAGAATTTCTTCAAGTTCGGCCCGGGCCGCCTCCAACTCGGCGAGCGCCTTTTCCTGCTCCGCACGCGCATCTGACCGCCGGGCCTGTTCCAGCTGCCGGCGGGCTGCCTCCATTCGCTCCTCGGCCGCGGCGAGCCGACGACCGGTACGGGCCGCCCGCGAAGCCTCGTCATCGCCCTGAGGCTCTTGCTCTACCTCGGCGGCGGGCTCGCGTTGTTCGGCCTGTTCCCCAGACGGGCCCTGCCCCTCGCCCGCTGGCGAGTCCGCCTGCGGCTTTCCTGATTCGGAAGACTCTGCGGGCTTTGCGCCGCCGGACTCCTCGCCGCCGG
>CAZIQV010000001.1:15868-25530 GCA_964541275.1 uncultured Chitinophagaceae bacterium
GGTTTGTCGCCCGCGGGTTCGTCCCGGCCACTTTCGGCCGAGTCTTCAGCCTGCCGCTCGGCACGGCCAGCCGCCTCGGCTGCCTCAGCCTCAAAGCTGCCGACGTCGGCGGCGAGTTTGCGGGTGTCGGCCGCAACGTCGTCCTGCTCTGCGTTGATCGCCTCAGCGTTTCCGCCAGCTTCGGTGGTTCCCTCCAGACCCTTCTGGCGGGCGATCAACTGGTTGATCCGACCGAGAAACTCCTTGACCTGTTTTTTCGAGTCGGCGACAGAGCGGCTGTCGTTTCCGGCTTCGAGCAATGCCAGCAGCCGGCGAAGCCGCTCGATCGCGGTTTCCTGCCCGGTCGCGGCCTTCAGCAGTTGCCCCTGGTCGAGCAGGTCGGCCAGGGTGTCGAGCCGGTCGGCCAACTCGGCTTCCCGGGCCTGTTCGAAGGCGGCGCGGAGGGTTGTCGCCCGGCGCGGGTCGCTGGCGGCAAGCAGATCGGCCAGCCGCAGGAACGTCGCCTCAAGCTCGCGCATCTGGCGGCTGACGAGCCGCTCGCGGGCGGCGAGTTCAGCGACAGGTTCCTCCGCCGCGGCCGGGAGCATGACCGCCAGCAGCAGGAACGCCGCGAAGAAAATGTGACGGCAGTCGGGCATGTCGTCTCCTCGCCGGCCGCGCCGGCCCACTGGACCGGGATCACAGCCCCTTGAGGGCGTCCCGGGCCCGCTGTTTGCGTTGCCGATCGGTCTCCCGTCGAATCGATTCCTGCTGTTCGATCAGCCTTCGGAGCGAGTCGACGACTTCATTGAAGGTTTCCAACTCAATCATCTTATCGAGAACCGTCCGCATCTGGGACAGACACTCGTCGGCGAGGGCGAGCAGGCGGGCGGTGTCGGCCGAGGCTGGTCCGGCGGCCGGATTCGACCGGCAGGCCACGGCGAGGCGGTCGACCGGACCGGCGACGATCTGCTCAAGCGGAGTGGCGATCTGATCGATCAGCCGGCCCTCAAGTTCCGCAGTCAGCAGACTGTTGTTGGCGAGTTCCCCGGCGATCTGCCGGAATGCCGCCGCAATTTCAGTCGTCTCGCCCCCCGCGCGGGCCGCTGCCTCGCCGAGCCGAGCCGCCGCCAACGTTGCCGCCTCTCGTTCGCTGTCGGGAACGAGCCGATCCCGGGTCTGCTGAAAATCGGCCAGCAGGCTTTCAAACCGTCGCCGAAGAATCACCTCACGAGCCTCGAGCATCGCCTGCAGGGCCTCGGGCGTGACGACTTGCAGCGACCAGGGCTCGGTGACACTCTGCTGCGGCCCGGTGTCAAGCCCGCAGCCGTCCCGAGCCGTGACGGTCAACTCCACCCGGTCGCCGACCGCTGCCCCGACGGTGGCAACCGCGACGGCCGCGGTATCAGCGCGGAGATCGAGTCGGGTCGGCTGTCCCGCGGGAAGGTCGAGCGACTCGGTGTGGCTGGCCGGACGGCCCACCGGCGAATCCGTCGGCGGGGCGGCAGCGGCCGGCTCAGCCGTGATCCGGCGGAGCACCACTGCGGCAGCCGTCAGGCCGTGGTCATCCTCGATGCTGCCAACGACCGGAATCACTGCCGCGGTCGTCACAGCGGTCGAGATCCTGTCGAGCCCGAGGGCGAGTCGGGGCGGCTCATCGGGTTTGGCGAGCAGTTGGAACCGGATCGGCAACTGATTGTCGATGCCATCGATGTCGGTGAAGCGAATCTCCACCATCAAATCGGTCTCGACCGGCCCGACCACACCCGTCAGCCGGCCCGGTTCCGCCGTCGCCTTCCGGCCCCGCTGCTCCGCCGTCTGAGGAGCCGCTGCCGACGCATCGAGCCGGGCGATGATTCGTGGCTGCGGCGGCCCGCCTGCGGGCGACTCCAAAGCGGTCCCGCCGGGTCTGGTCAGTTCCAGCATTTCGGCGGCCGCCAGCGGCTTGGACGCCGTCGCCGTCAATGCGACGGTCGCTCCGGCAGGCACCTCGACCAGCCGGGTGGCCGGCAGCGGCCGGGAACCGCCGCCGATGTAGTCCGGAGGGGTCACGGTGAGCTTCAGTTCTGCCAGCTGGGGCGGCTCAATCGCCTCAAGTCGCAGGCCCCGCAGCCGACCGTCGCCCCCGCGGACCTCAAGACGGAGATCTTCGGTGACCGTCGGCAGTGTCAGGCCGAAACGCTGCCCGGCGGCGGTCACGCCGCCCCGCGTGCCCATTCGCCGGGTCGTCCAGCCGCCCTGTCCGCGAGTTCTCAGTTCAACCACACGAGGCGGCTCGCCGGTTGACTGAGCGGTTACGAGAATCTCGACATCGCTGCCGCGGGCAACGCGGCGGACGCCGCCGGGAAAGCCGTCGATCGCGAGGCTGACCCGCCGGGGCCAGGCCTCCTCGGACCAGAACACCATCCGCCGGAGCCAATTTTCACGAACGACCGGCACAAGCACGAGCACGGCGAGCACGGTCCCGACGGCGAGTCCAGCGGCCGCGGACAGCCGCAGCAGTCGCCGCCGGCGGAACAGCCGGCCGAAGTCAACGCCGCCGACGCTCGCCGCGGCAAGTGCCGTCGTCCGGGCCAGCAGGGCCCGGTCGAGCGGGACCGACGGGGTCGACGCGCGTGGCGCGAGTTCGATCGCCGTGGAGAGACTGTCACCAAACCGCGGATGGGTCCGCTCGACGAGAAGGGCGAGCGGCTCGTCCCCGAGCCGGGTCTGGAGCCGGCCGACCAGCTGTCGCGTGACGAGCACGGCGAGGCCGACGGCCAGCCCACCGACGGCGAGCATTCGCACCCCGGCCGGAGGTTCGATCAGCCAGTCGAGCAGCAGTGTCAGCCAGAACCAGCCGGCCGCCACCAGCAGGATTTGCGAGACCGCCTCAAACCAGATCCAGCGCCGGGCCCGCCGCCGCACCCTGGCAAGGAACCGCCGGAGGCGGGCGATGTCAGCCGACCGCGGTGCGGCGGCAGGTTCAGCGGGTGGTGGGGAGGTCGTGATCATCACTTGCGGAGTCTTGGAGGGGCAGCCGCCTCAGGCCAGCCGGGCGAGTCGCCGCAACACCCACTCGAGGCAAAGCAGGCCGATGCCTGTCGCCAACAGCAGGCCGTTGAGCAGCTTTTTGAACCCGGTATCGCCAGCTCCCCGCTCGTACTCCCGCCGGGATCGGTCGGGGAGCTGGGCGGCCAGCCGGATGGCATCGGCGGTATTCCAGGAGGCGTCGACGAGGAACCTCGTCGATCCGCCGGTTGCGGCCGCCAGCTGTTCCAAGACAGCCCGCTGGAGTTGGGGCCGGGCGAGTTCCCGGTCGGGCAGGGTCGCCTGGATGCGGCGGACGCTGCGGTCGGCCTCGTTGCCGTCGACGGTCAGTTGCAGCCGCCAACTGCCCTCGCTGGAGACGACAAAGCTGCCTCGGCGGTCCTCCGGACGGACCGGATCGTCCTCAAGTGGAACCCGGAGCCGCTGCCCGTCCGGCCCGATGACATCGAGGTCGGTTCGGCGGTCGCCGCCACCCGGCAGCACCCGCACCACCACCGTGTCACCGACGGGGAAGCGGTCCCGTTCCAGCAGCAGACGGCCGCGGCTTGAGCCGCGAAGGAGCCGGCCCTGAGCGACATGCCGGACGAGCTGGGTGACGAGCCGCTCGTGGGCGGCCGGTTCAACGCCGCGAAGTCGCCAGAGCTCGCTGCTGCCGCAGTAGAAAACGGTGCCAGATCCGTAGAGTTGACCGGCGAGGTAGATCGGTCCGTCGTCACCGCGGCTGAGTCCGGCGGCGTCGCCGAGCCGGGCATAGACGGTCGCTCCCGGCTTCGCGGCCGCTGTGTCGAAGCAGCCGTAGACGCCAGGGAACTCGCTCCAGACCGTCTGGCTGGCGATCCGGTTGGTGGCCAGCCAGAGGAATTCGGCATCCTCTCCGTCGGGGCTGAACCGCAGCGGCCGGGCCGCCTCCGAGACACCCCGCGGAGCGAGCAGGAGCCGTTCACCCCGCCGGAGTTCGACCGGATGGAGGTTGCGAATCGCTGCGAACTGGGAATTGTCGAGCCAGCTCTCCATGAAGACGCCACCAGCGAACAGCAGCAGTCCGCCAGAGTCACTGGCGACCCATCGTTCCAGCCGGGCGACGGCGGCCGGGTCGAGTTGCCGCCAGTCGTAGTCGATCGCCACCACGACGTCGTACCCGTCCAACGCTTCGGCCGATTCGGGGAAGGCCTCGAGAATCTTCCGGGCGTCCTGGGAACTGCCGGGCCGGGCGGAACTCAGCAGCACGTCGACGGCGATGCTGCGGTCGCGCTTGAGCACGTTTCGGAGAAACTGGTACTCGCGGCCGGGGCCGCCGGCGAGCAGCAGCACCTCGGTCTCGCTGTCGACCACCTCGATGTCGGTCGCCTCGAGGTTGTCGCCGTCGCGGCTGTCGCCGGCCGGCGGCACCACCCGGATCGCCAGCACCCGGCTGCCCGGGTCATCGAGTCCGTCGAGGTCGAACCGCACCGCCAGCAAGTCGCCGTCGGCGGCGAGGCGGACCTCGGTGCTGTCGATCACCCGGCCAGCGCCGGCAGCGTCATTGCCGCCGATGGTCCCGGAAGGGTCGACCTCGAGCAGTTCGACCCGGGCGGTGCGGCCTTCGAGGCTCTGGGCCTGCAGGTAGCCGGTAATGCTGAAGCGGTCGCCGGGAAAGACCCTGGCAGGGGCGAGCAGGTCGGCAACCCGGACGTTGGCCGGGAGTCGCTCCGAGCCGAGGCCAAGGCTGTGGACCGGCACCGCCGCATCTGCCAGTTGGACCGCCGCCCGCAGCGGATCGCTGCCGGCATTGCTGCCGCCGTCGGACAGCACGACGACCCCGGCGAGCGACTCGGCAGGCTCCCGCCGCAGGGTTTCAAGCAGAGCGTCGCCAAGCCGGGTCTCCGACCCCTGGGGCGTCAGGGCTGCCTGCCAGTCCGCAGCGGCGGCCGGTTCCCCGGAAGCCAGAGTCATCGTCTCCGTGTTGTCCCCGTCGTCGGCGCGGGTTGGGAACACGGCGAGTGGTTCGGCGCGGTCGGCGAACTTCCAGACCGCCACCTCGTGACGCTCGCGGAGGGTCTCGAGCAGACCACTTTCCGTCAACGCTGCGGTCGCCGCCGCGGTCCGGCTGAGAGCCGATGCGCCGGCCGCGGCTGCGGCGTCATCGGTCGCCGCCAGCGTCATGCTGGCACTGGCGTCAACGAGGACCGCGACCCGCGACGGAAAACTGATTTCATGTTCGGCGGTCCGCCGCAGGTCGAGCAGGGCCAGCAGCAGGACGCCCCAGGCAGCCACCCGCAGCACTGCCAGCGGCACACCCTGCCACCGCGGCAGCCCGGCGGCGTCAAGGTGATAGGCCCAGAGGACAACGCCGAGGACCGCGGCAATCCCGAGGACCAGGGCCGGCATCTGCCACCACTCGGTGAAGCCGTCAATCAGTCCGCTTGAAATCCGGTAGGCCACCCGCTCGGCGGCGGCGAGCAGCGGCGGTGGGACGACCTCGGGCGGAGTATTCATCAGCGGCGGCAGCAACAAGGCGGGGGTCAGCGGCGACGGACGGGATGGTAACTGACAAGGTAGCTGAGCACCTGTTCGCCGAGCAGGACGAAAAGCAGCAGCAGCAGCAGCGGCCGCACCAGCGAGTTGGCGCCCCGGCCATCGCCGGCGGGTTCGAGCTGGTCCGCCCGCTCATAGCGATACGGGATGCCCGCCATCACCCGTCCGACCGCAGCCGGGGTGATTCGCTGCAGGGCCGCTTCGGCCGGGTCGATGGTGATCGCCGCGACCCGCTCCCGCGGTTCACCGGCAACCGTCTGCCAGCGGACGGCGTACCGGCCCGGCGTGTCGGTGTCGGTCAGCCTGGCCGTGAGCGACCCACTTGCGGTCGGTTCGGCGGTCTGCCGTACCAGGCTGCCGTCGGGCCGCTCGAACTCGACGTCGATGCGATCGACGCCAGCGGTCAGCGACTGCTCGAGCGGTTCGCCGACAAGCAGGTTTTCCCGGCGGCGATGAAGTCGGGCGAGTCGGCTTTCGAGTTCGAGCATGACGACCACCCAGCTCGGATTGTCCCGCGCCCAGCTGTTCCAGACAGGCCCGGCGGTTGTCAGGATCGCCACTGCCAGTCCTTCACCGAACGGCTTTTCGATCGCCAGCGCCGCCTGGTTTCGCAGCGACAGGAGCCGACGGAAGCCGCTGTCGGCCGCGGGCTGGAAGCTTCGTTCGATCGCCATGTAGCGGTCGACCCGAACCGCATCGAGGAAGGGGTTGCGGCGTCCCCGCAGGATCGCCACCACCGGATGCTCCTCGGCGACGACATCGGGGGCATCGGGATTGCGGGGATCGGTGAGGAGGTCGACCGACTCCGCCAGCGGCGCCGGAAAGAGCCCGCCGCCGTCGCGATAGAGCGCCTGGTTGACGACCTCCGGTTCGGTTGCCGGCCCGACGAAGAACACCACGCCGCCCCCCTGGCGGGCGTAATCTTCCAGCGGCTGAATCTCGGTCGCGTCGAGCCGCGGCAGGTCGACGAGCCAGATCGAGTCGAACCGGTCGAGTTCGAGGCCGGCCAGTGCCCGGGGCGGCTCGACCCGCGGCCGCAGCCCGGTCGCCGCCGCCGCCCCCGGGTCGAGCGCCGTCGCCAGGTAAAAGGCGTCGCTCGCGGCGGCCCCCTGCCCTGCTCCGGCGACGATCAACACATCGGCCTCATCGACCACCTCGACCGCGGCGGTCCGGCGGTTGTCGACGGCGAGCCGGTCAGGCGGCAGTTCGACCTCGACCGAGTGGCCCCCGGGCACGGGAAACCGCGATTCAAACCGGGCCGTCGCGGCCGCGCCGGCGGCGATACGCTCGATCGCCACCCCGGGGCGGTCGCCGCCGTCCTCGCGGATGACCAGCGGGATGTTCCCCACCGGGTCAGGTCCGAGGTTGCGGACGGTCACTTCCCAGGGGAGCAGCACGCCGCTCGCCGGCACCCCGCCAACCATCTCGATCCGCTCGACGACGAGGTTTGGCCGGGGCGGCGGTTCGCTGGCGACCGGCTCGTCGTCGGCGGCCGCCGCATCGACGAGGTGGATCTCGATCCCGGCGTCGGCGAGCGGCTTGATCGCGGCGATGGTGTCCTCGGCCGCGAGCCAGTCGCGGCTGCGGAGGTCGGTGACCAGCCAGAGTGCCCCGCCGCCTTCGTGGCCAGCAAAGATGGCGGCGGCGTTGCGGATCGCCGCGGTCGGGCCGGCGGCTGCCGCCGAGAGACGGCAGTCGGTGATCGTTCGCCTGATCCGGGGCAGGCTCGCGGGGGTGACCGGTTCACTGCGAAGGTCGAATCCTCCGGAGGTATCCGCTGCCGGCGAATCGGCGGCGGCTGCGGGCGGCGGCGGGAGCGGTTCGCCGTCGTCGCTGTCGGCGAGTTCGGAGAACCGGCCGAACGAAAGCTCGTGGCGGCCCGGTGCGGCAGCCAGATCCTCCAGCAGCCGTCCGACCATCCGGCGTCCCCGCTCGAAGGCGGTGATCGCCCCGTCCGCTCCGTTCGGAAAGGTTTCGCCCATCGAGTAACTGTCATCCATGAGAACGACGTGGGCGGTCCGCCCGCCTCCGAGCAGGCCGGCGAGTCCGCCGGTCCAGCGGGGCTGCGCCAGCATGGCGGCGAGGCCGGCGATCACGAGGATGCGGAGCAGCAGGAGCAGCAGTTGCTTCAGCAGGATCTGCGTGCGGTATTTCCGCTGACTCGCCAGCAGAAACTCCATCGCTGCCCAGTCGACCGTCCGGTGTCGCAGCAGGTTGATCAGGTGGATCACCACCGGCGCAGCGGCCAGCGGCAGTCCCCACCAAAGCAGCGATGTGAAGTCGAAGGTCGGCATGCGGCAGGCACTCTGTTCCCGGACGGCGCCGCTCAGGGTAGCAGACGGTGTGGTGTGAACCGGCCGTCGGCAGGACGGTGGAATCGGTCTCTGGCTCGGCCGCTAGCTCCGGACCCGGGAGCGGCGGGCGAGGAAGTTGACCAGGGCAGCGTCGACCGGCTGGCCGGTGCGGACGAGTTGGTAGTCGCAGTGGGCGGCGGCAGCCCGGCTCCGAACCTCGGCGAGGAACGCCTCCACCGCCTCGAGATAGCCGGCCCGCAGCGCCCGGGGATTGCAGGCGAGCTCTTCCGGCAGCTCAAGCCCCTCAAACCGTGTCGGGCCGTCGAACGGGAAGTCGAGTTCGTCGTCGTCGAGCAGGTGAAGGAGGGCGATGTCGTGGCCCCGTTGCCGAAGCAATTGCAGGCCCTTGGCGGTCTCAGACCGGTTGCCGAGCAGGTCGGAGACGATCACCACCAGACCCCGCCGGGGCAGCGTCTCGGCGAGGCTGCGGAAGACGCCGCGAAAATCCGAGGGGTGCCGCTGCCGGGGCTGCTCAAGGCCGGCGACCAGGCTCGCGAGGTGGCCGCGGCCGGTCCGGGCCGGCACGTTCGCCCGGATCCGGTCGTCAAAGACACAGCAGCCGACGGCGTCGCCCTGCGAAAGCCCGAGCCAGCCGAGGCTCGCCGCCAAGGTCGCGGCGTAATCGAACTTTGTCAGGCCGGGTGCCTCCGCAAACCGGGGCGGCTGATAGTCCATGCTCGCGGAGCCATCGACGAGCAGAAACAGCCGAAGGTTGGTCTCGTCCTCGAACTCCTTGATGTAGAGCCGGTCCTGACGGCCCCAGACCTTCCAGTCGACCCGGCGGAGGTCGTCGCCGCGGGTGTATTCACGATGCTGGAGGAACTCGACTGAGTTTCCTCGATAGGGGCTCTTGTGGAGCCCGGCGAGCACACCGTCGACCACGGTCCGGGCCCGGAGTTCGAGCCGTCCGATCCGGGCGAGTGCCTCAGGAGGCAAATATCGTTTGGAAACGGGGATCACGCGTCAGTTCGTCCTCACGGGCGGGGGTCGACTCGATCAGGCGGTTGATAATGGAGTCGGGCGTGACCCCCTCGCTCTCGGCGGCGAAGCCGACCACGATCCGATGCCGCAGCACCGGAGCAGCCAATGCCTGGACATCGGCAATCGTGACGTGCGACCGGCCCTCAAGCAGAGCCCGTGCCTTGCACCCGAGAATCAGAAACTGCACCGCTCGCGGCCCCGCACCCCAGGCGAGCTGGTCGGACACGAACTCGGGCACGCCCTCCTCGCCCACGCGGGTCTGCCGCACGATCGCCAGGGCGTAGCGGGCGATGTGATCGCTCAGCGGCACCTCTCGGACCCGCTGTTGCAGGCCGATGATCTCCGCCGCCGAAAGCACCGGTTCGATCGCCGCGGTGACGGTTCCGGTGGTGCGGCGGGCAATTTCGAATTCTTCGTCGAACGACGGGTAGCGGACGAAGACCTTGAACATGAACCGGTCCTGTTGAGCCTCGGGCAGTTGATAGGTGCCCTCCTGCTCGATCGGGTTTTGGGTGGCGAGCACGAAAAACGGGTCGGCGAGTTGGTGCCGATTGCGGCCGACGCTCACCTGCCGTTCCTGCATCGCCTCAAGGAGTGCCGACTGGGTCTTGGGGGGCGTCCGATTGATTTCGTCAGCGAGCACAACGTTGGCAAACAGCGGACCCTCCAGAAACCGCAGTTGACGACCGCCGCCGCCGCTCTCCTCGAGGACCTCGGTGCCGACGATGTCGGCCGGCATCAGGTCGGGCGTGAACTGGATGCGGCTGAAGGAGAGGTCGAGGCTGCGGGCCAGCGTGCTGATCA
>CAZIQV010000002.1:0-24463 GCA_964541275.1 uncultured Chitinophagaceae bacterium
GAGATCTTCGAGGCCCGCAAGCCGAAGGATCCGGCGATCATGGCCGAGATCGACGGCAAGGTGGAGGTCAGCGGTGAGAAACGCCGTGGCAAGCGAACGATTATCGTCCGCAATGATTCGGGGCTGGAACGCGAGCACCTGATCACCCACGGCAAGCACATGCGGGTCCATGCCGGTGACGTCGTCCGGGCTGGTGAAGCGTTGGTCGACGGACCCCTTGTGCCGCATGACATCCTGCGGATCTCCGGTGAGGAAGAGGTGCAGCGGTACCTGGTTCGGGAGATTCAGAATGTCTACCGCAGCCAACGGGTCGAGATTGACGACAAGCACATTGAAATCATCGTCTCGCAGATGTTGCGGAAGGTGCGGATCGACACCGTCGGCGACACCAGCTTGCTGCCCGGAAGCATGCTCGACAAGCACGAGTTCCGCCAGGCGAACGAGCGGCTCACTGGCTGTCTGCGGATCACCGACAAGGGTGACAGCGAGTTTGAGGTGGGCAGCATCGTGCCGAAGGACGTGCTGACGCAGACCAACGAAACCATCGAGACGCTCGGCGGAGCCCCGGCCAAGGGCAGCAAGCCCAAGGCGGCCACGGCGAGCACGCAGTTGCTGGGGATCACCAAGGCGAGCGTCCAGAGTTCGAGCTTTATCTCGGCTGCCAGCTTCCAGGAGACCACCAAGGTCCTGACCGAGGCGGCGCTTGCCGGCAAGATCGACAACCTTGTCGGCCTCAAAGAAAACGTGATCCTCGGGCATCTCATTCCCGCCGGAACCGGTTTCAACACGTTTCAGTCGTCGGAGGTGCGGGTGCGGCCTGAGGCGCTTGAGGCCCTGCGAATTGACCGCGAGGACCTGCTGGCCCGGGACTTCCCGCTGCTCGAGGCGGCCGAGCCTTCGGCCGAGGAACTGGCAGCAGAAGCCGAAATGCTTGCAGGCGGCAAGCCCGGGCTCGAGATTTTCGGGGACACGCCCGAGGCATCCGAGGAGCCGAGCGAAGGGCTCTGACGTCCGGCGGCCGAGCGGCCGCGGCGACGGTCCGCGAATGCCGGCTCGGCGGTCCCCCCGGGCGGGTCCTGAGGCAGGCAAATCGGCCGCGGAAAAAACCGGTCGCTGCCGTCTGCGGCGGCGGGCCCGATTCCCAGTCTGCTAAGCTGCCCGGAGGCGGAATGCCGCTGCCTCCGAAGTGCTTCTCGGATGCAGCAGGGCGGGCGTGATCCTGAGCTGTGAGTGCCGTGGCGGCGGTGGGGACAACTCGATGACAACACGACAGGCGGCTGACCGCGAATGGATCGGGGGCAAACGCGACGGCTGTCGCGAGGATGCGTCGGTGCCGGCGGGCGACCCGAGCCTGCAGGAATTGGCGACGCCGCCGACGGAACGGACCGCTGCTGCGGCGGCGGTTGAGAAAATCGGTGACCGGCTGGCGGCTGTCTGGCGGGAACTCGACGAGGCGGGCGACCCGCTGGCCGATCCGGAGGTCGTCCACCGGCTGCGGGTGGCGACCCGCCGCTCGCTCGCCGCCCTCGCCGCGTTCGGCGACCTGACCCCAAAAAAGCTCCGCCGGCGATTTGAGCGGCAATTGCGGCGAGTCAGGCGGGCGGCTGGCGAGGCTCGCGACCTCGATGTGCTCATCGACCGGCTGCGGCAGCGGTGGCCGACTGCTGCCGAGAACGACCCTGCGGCGGAACGGCTGCTGAGCCTGCTTGCCGACCAGCAGGTTGCCAGCCGCGGGCCGATTCGCGACTGCCGGGCCGACTTGCTCGCCTGGGATTGGCCGGCTCGGACAAAGCGGCTGCTTGCGGCAATCGGTGCAGCCGACAGCCTCGGCTACGGCCGCTATGCCCGGCGGCGACTGCGACAGGTCGGCCGCCGGTTTTTTGCCGCAGCAGGTCCGTTCAAGAGGGCGGCGGGACTGCACCAGTTTCGGATCTGTGGCAAACGGCTGCGGTACAGCCTCGACCTGTTCGCCGACGCCCTGCGGCCGCAGCCCCACGACCGGTGCCTGAAACTGCTGAAAAAACTGCAGGAGCAACTTGGCGGCTTCACCGACCATGTCGCTGCCGCCGAGCGATTCAGGCAGTTGGCTGCCGAGCCCGTCGACGCGGGAACCGCCGCAGTCGTCGACTCGCTGCGGGAGGAGGAGCGACGACTGGCACGGCTGACGCGGCGGCAGTTTCGCCGCTGGTGGACCACCGACCGCCAGCAGAAACTTCAGCGACTCCTCCGAAAGGCAGCCAAGCGATGAACCACCTGCGG
Organism: uncultured Chitinophagaceae bacterium; assembly: GCA_964541275.1. Classification (GTDB taxonomy): domain Bacteria; phylum Planctomycetota; class Planctomycetia; order Pirellulales; family UBA1268; genus UBA1268. The sequence goes on from CAZIQV010000002.1 coordinate 2,260, forward strand.
AACAACGCCGCTTCCCCGTCGGCCCCCAGCCACGCACTGGCGGGACGCTGGCTCGGATCGACTGCCGGTCTGATCTCCGTGGGGGGGCTCGCGGCCGTGCTGCTCTGGGGCCTGGCCCGACTTGCGGTCAGCCCGCCACCGCTGCCGCGGGGGAACACCGGAGACAGCCCGGCCCCGACTGCCGCCGGGTTTCGGCCGACGGTCGAATCGGCGAAGCCGGCCCCGGGGCCGCCGCCGCGGGGGATGGCCTGGATTCCCGGGGGGCGGTTTTCGCTCGGCTGCCGCGATCCACGGGGCCTTCCCTACGGCGGCAAGCAGCCGATGACCGATGCCCGGCCGGTGCATGAGGTGACCGTGGGCGGCTTTTGGATCGACACCACCGAGGTGACCAACCGGCAGTTCGCCGCCTTTGTCGAGGCCACGGGCTATGTGACGGTCGCCGAGAAGCCGCCGCGGCCCGAGGACTTTCCCGGCGCACCTCCCGAGAACCTGGTGGCCGGATCGATCGTGTTCTCGCCGCCAGCGGCGCCGGTGCCGCTGGGGAATCACCTGCAATGGTGGCGATATGTTCCCGGCGCCGACTGGCGGCATCCGCTCGGGCCCGATTCGTCGATCGCCGGGCACGACGACTTTCCGGTCGTGCATGTCTCCTATGAAGACGCCGAAGCCTACGCCAGTTGGGCGGGCAAACGGCTGCCGACCGAGGCAGAGTGGGAGTTCGCCGCCCGGGGCGGTCTCGCCGGGAGCCTTTACCCCTGGGGAAATGAGTTCCGCCCCGAAGGCCGCTGGATGGCCAACACCTGGCAGGGCAGGTTTCCCGTCGAGAACACCGCAGCCGACGGGTTCGCTGGAATCGCTCCGGTCGCCCGCTACCCTGCCAACGGCTATGGCCTGTTCGACGTCTCCGGCAACGTCTGGGAGTGGTGCGCCGACTGGTATCGGCCCGACACCTACACCGAGCAGGTCGCCGGCCGGTTGCCTGTGGCCGACCCGGCTGGGCCGGCCGAAAGCTTCGACCCACAGGAGCCGGGGATCGCCAAACGGATTCAGCGCGGCGGGTCGTTTCTCTGCAGTGAGCAGTACTGTGCTCGCTACATCATCGGCACCCGCGGCAAGGGCGAGGTGACCTCGGGCTGCAATCACCTCGGCTTTCGCTGCGTCCGCGACCTCGAGCCGTCAGACTGAGCAACGCGACGCCTCAGCGGCCGCGTTTTTTCGCCAGCAGCTTCCGGAGTCCGGCCAGGGAGCGGGTGTTGGCCACATCCTTCGCCTCGAGCCCGGCCCGACGGGCCTGCAGGATCCCGCATCGCATCACCCCGAGACCGCGGGTCGAGTGCGCGTCAGTTGAAATCACCAGCGTCGCCCCGGCGCGTTTGGCTGCAGCGGCAAGCGTGTCGTCGAGATCGAGCCGCCAGGGATTGGCATTCACCTCAAGACAGGTTCCGGTCGCTGCCGCTGCCTCGATCACCTGCTGCATGTCGACTTCATAGGCCGGCCGGCGGTTGATCAGCCGGCCGGTCGGGTGGCCGATGCAGGAGACGGCCGGGTGGTGAATCGCCTCGAGGATGCGGGCGGTGATCCGCTCGCGGGACTGTTGCTGGCCGTAGTGAAGGCTGGCAACGACCCAGTCAGCCTCGGCAAGCACGTCATCGGGGAGGTCGAGGCCCCCCTTCTCAAGCATGTCGACCTCGATGCCTTTGAGCACCACCAGCGGCGGCCTTCCGGCGGCGGCGAGGGACTCATTGAGCCGGTCAATCTCACGCCACTGCTGCCGCAGTCGTTTTTCGTCGAGACCGTGGGCCATCGTGACTCGTTTGCCATGATCCGTGATGGCGATGTAGGTCAGGCCCTGGGCAGCTGCTGCCGCCGCCATGTCGGCAAGCGTCGCCTCGCCGTCGGTGGCGGTGGTGTGCATGTGCAGATCGCCACGGATGTCGGCGGTGGTGACGAGTTTCGGCAGGTTGCCCGCCTCCGCCAGCTCGATTTCGCCGCGGCCTTCCCGCAGTTCCGGCGGGATCCAGGGCAGGCCAAGGGCCTCGTACACCTGCTCTTCGCTGGCAGCGGGGGGCAGCGGGGCGGTGCCTGCGAGCCTTGACAGGCCGTATTCGTTGAGCGACAGGCCACGGTCGCGGGCCCGGCCCCGGAGCCGGACGTTGTGCTCCTTTGAGCCGGTGAAATACTGCCAGGCGGCCCCAAACGATTCGCCGCGAACCACCCGGAGGTCGATCTGTACGTCTCGCGGCCCGCGGATGCTGGTCTTGGTCTCGCCCCGCAGCAGCACCGCGCCGGCCGCCTCCCAGGAAATGAGTCTGTCCATCACGGTGGCCGGCTCGTCGCTCTCGGCCAACAGGTCGATGTCGCCGACCGTCTCCCGCCCCCGCCGCCAGCTGCCGGCTGCCTCAACCCGGCGGGCGGCCGGGCACGGCCGCATCCAGGCGAGCAGGTCCCCGACGATCGCGTCGGCCTCGCTCCAAAGCAGCCGGCTGTGCTCGGGATCTTGGGCGAAGGCGAGGTTGGCAAGGATGGCCGCCTCGGTCTTGGCGGCAAAACCCTTCAGATCACGCACCCGCCCCTCGCGGCAGGCGTCGGCCAAGTCGTCGAGGGAGTTGATCGAGAGTGACTCGACCAACAGCTTGACCTTTTTGGGGCCGAGGCCGGGCACCCGCATCAAATCGAAGATGACCGGCGGCACTTCGGCTTCGAGCTGCGCAAGCAGCGGCAGCGGCTGACCGTCGAGTAGCGTCTCGATCTTCGCCGCGAGGTCCTTGCCGATCCCCTCAAGATCGGTCAGCCGGCGGTCGGTCGAGCGGCGGATCGCCGCCAGGGGCTCGACCGTACCCTTCACCAGCCGGGCGGCGTTCCGATAGGCCCGCACCCGAAAGACGTTGCCCCCCTGATACTCCAGGAGATCGGCGACATGATCGAAGACGGCGGCGATCTCGGCGTTGGTCACAGGTCGTTACTGGGCTCGCGAGGGGAGCGCCGCGGTCGGATACGACGGCTGCCAGCCTTGAGCATACGGCCCGGCAGGAGCCCGCGTGAACGCCGGCTGCCAGGCCGCTTGCCCGGTGTCAGCCCGAGCGGCGGCGGGTGCCGTCGCTGACGTCGCCCGCCACGAGGTCGTGTGCCCGGTCGGCTCGAGCAATTTCGGGAAGGCGCGGGTCGAATTGCTGGGCCCGTTCCCCGGCATCACCGGCATTTCGCTGTCGCCCCGCAGCGGCGTGCCGTAGGAGCTGCGGCTGCCGCTGGTGGGACCGCTGCTCGCCGGCGGAATCGGTCGCAGCGACGGCGGTGGGGTCGCTGCGGGGGGCTGCTGCGGCCCTGCCGGAGCGGGGCGGCCAGCCTCGGCGGCCTCGGCGGCGTCGGTTTGCCGGTTCGTGCCCGTGTCGCCGGGGGTAGCCGGGGCTTTCTTGGTCTGCCCCTGGCCGGTGGTTTGGCCAGGCTGCCGCGAAAGGTCCGGAATCGGCTTCAATGACGGCGTCGGAGCCAGCGACGGCGGACTGGTCGGCTGGGGCTGGGCCGGTGTCGGCGGTGGGGCATAGCTGCCGCTTTGGGGAACGATCTGCTGTTGGTAGGTGCTGCCGCCGGTCGCCGGCGGCAGCATCGGCTGCTGAGTCGGTACCGACGGTGGTGCGGCAGTGCCGGCGGCGCCCCAGGCCTGTGGCGTTGTCTGCGGCGTGGCAAAGGCACTGGCGGCGGCTCCGGCAGTGTTGGGAGCGGCGACTGCTGCCGGCGGGGTGGCACCCGGCTGCATCTGGACATATTTGGTGGTGTAGACGGCTCGGTACTGGGTCACCGGCACGCTGACTGGCTGCTGGACATAGTTGGTGACCAGCTCCATGCACTCCACGGCGCAGCCAGTGCAGGGATCGATCTCGCAAGACGGCCGATAGCAGGTGACGGGAACACACTTGTAGGTTGTCCGGTAGGTGGTCTCGGGCACGTAGCTGACCTGTTGCACCGGCACCATGACAGGCTGGGGTGGAGGCTGCGGTGCGACGGCCACCGCCGCAGGAGCGACCGGTGGCGGGGCGGGCACCGGCGCCACGGCATAGGCCGGAGCCGCCTTTTTGAAACAGCCGCAGCCGGTGCCGCCAAACAAGCCCGAGAGGCAACACTGCGCCTCGGCGACTGCACAGCAGCTGCAGAGGGCCCCGGTGAGCAACACGACACCGATTGAATTTTGCTGCGAACGCATCGCATTCTCCTCGATTCGGAATCGACGGGTCAGGCAAACATGCCGGGTTTTCCCGTCGCCACCCCTAACGTAGGTTGCGGTCGAGCCGCACCGTCGAGAAAAAATCCCAATTCGATTCCTGAATCTTCTTGGGTCGCAAGGCACATCCGGCACGGCCGCGCCAGTCGTTTCAACCGGACAGCCACCGGTCATTTCCGGGCAGCTAGCTCGAAGCGGTCGTAGAGTTCAAAGAGGGCCTCCCGGAAATTTCCGCGGTGCCGATCGAAGACCTCGGCAAGCAGGTCGGGGCCGAAGCGAGCCGCGACGCCCGCGGGGAGGTCGGTCCCTGCGAGCAGGCTGCGGACGACCCGGCGAAACACCTCGGCGTCGGGAGCGATCTCCAGCAGCACCGGCCAGCCTCCGGACCTGGGCCGCCGGTGCATCGTGACCACCATGCGACTGTCCTGGCGGGCCGCCAGACGGATCATCGTCCGGCTCAGACCGCCGGCCAGTTCCCCTCCATCGATGCCGATGAAGCCCCCCGGCGACGTTGCCGCCGCCGTCGCGACCCCGCGGATCACGTCGGCTGCCGACCGCAGCAGCAACAGCCGGGGCTGCCAGCCCCGGTCGGCAGCGGCCACCGCCAGGTGACTCAGGAGGGTCGATTTGCCGCTGCCGTGCGGGCCGCAGATTGCCGCCCGGCCGCCGAGCCGGTCGAGTCGATCGAGCAGCGCCGCCGGCGTCTCGGGCAGCGGCTGCCAGGCGACTTCGCCAGGACGGGTGAACCGGGTGCTGAACGGATTGGGTTGCGGCTCGCCGGCCATTACGAGACCGTCAGCGTCAGCGGTCGGGCGACCGGAACATCGCCGACGCAGAAGACCTGCTCGGAGACGAAGTCGCGGCCGCCGCTGAAAAAAAGCCGGACTCTTGCGCACCACCGGATCTTCACGATCAACCCCTCGTACGACAGCGGGCTTTGCGGGAGCCGGCTGGCGAACCTGCCAGCCGGCCAGGGTGGGCCGGATGGCTCAACCGCCGGTTGACCGGCCGGAGCGGTGAGCCGTTCGAAAAAGACAACGCCGAGGTCCTCCTCGCCCTTGCCCTCGGTATACCAGGCGACCGATCGTTCGACGGCTTCGACGGTCGCGGGATCGACAGCCTCCACCCGATAGGTGACCTCGAGCAGGCCGCCGGGCCAGAGGATCGTCCCGGCGTTGCCAAAGCGAAACGCCACCCGGGGTTCGGCGAGCGGTCGGCCATCGGAGGATCGCCCGGTCATGAGACCGCCTCCCGGTCGGCGGCCGCCCGACCGCGGGCAGCGGTTCCCGGCGCGGGCACGATCACCAGCGGAAAGATTCGCCGGAAGGTCGGCCAGTTGCCGGCGGTCCCCCGGAGCAACAGTCGCCAGTTGACGCTGTTGTGCGCGGAGCGAAAGGAATGCATCGCCTGCCGGGGCAGTTCGATGCAGAGGTCGACCTCAAACGGCCGGCCCGGCACCGGCTCGACCCGCTCCCAGCGACGGATTGATTCCGACCAGACGACCTGCTTTTCCGTGCGGACGTCGGTGCCCTGCTGATAGGTCGCTTGCTCCTCGAGTTCCAGCAGGAGTTCCAACCGCCGGAATGCGACCGAACCGCCCTGCGAAATGTGAATGTCATACCTGCCGCCGGGCCGCAGCGGGTGATCCGAGATCTCCAGGTGGGTCGGCCCGATGGCGGTCGCCAGAATCAGCCGCCGGAGAAACAGACCGATGGCGACCAGGCCGACAAGTCCGAACGGTGCCAGCAGCCCGAACAGCCACCAGTCGGTGCGGCCGCCGGCAAGATCGAGCCCGGCGGCCACTGCCAGCACCACGACCACGGCGTTCCAGAGCAACGCGAAGAGACCGGAGCCGACCAGCGACCAGCCCTCCGGGCTTTCGGTCGGCAGCCGAAATTGCTGGATGGTTCCCGGCGAGTTTGTCAGGTCGTCGCAAGAGGGCACTGCGGGATAGTCTGCCGCCCGGGTCGGCAGCGGCAGCAGCGGCTGCAGCAGGGAGCCTCGCTCGGCGGCCTGCCGTTCTTCTGAACGTCCCCAGCGGGCTGCGGCCCGGACCAGCCCGCTGCCGCCAAAGGCGACCAACGCACCGGGCAGTAACAGGGTGAGCAGCCAGAGCCACCAGCTGTAGCCGCGGCTGAGCACGACCGACTCGGGATGGTCCGGGTCGTACCAGCACCGCAGTGGCTGCCCCAGCCGCCAGCCCTTCAGGCCGGTGACCGCGCGGCTGCGGTCGGCGGTGGCGGCGGCCGGGCTGCCCGTATGCCACGCCCGGACGAGCCGATCGCCGGCCCGGTACTCCAGCAGCAAAGCCGGGCACCAGGTCGGGCGGCGGTCGGCGGCTCGGCGGGCGAGCCCCTTGCCGACGAGCCGGCCCTCGACCGCGACAAACTCGTTGTTGATCCGCCATTCCGGCACGGCGACGCCGGTGAGCATCAGCCCGCCGACGAGCAGCCCGGCACCGAGCAACCCGGCATAGAACGAGGCCTCGCCGAACGAGCCCCAGGCCGCGGACCCGGTGCGTCGGTCGCCCCGCTTCTTGCTGAAAAACGTCGGCAGCCTCACGCCCGCATCTCCCGGTCACCGGTGGCCGGGCCCGTCGGCCGCCGCGGCAGTGCCGCCGGGCTGCCCGCCGCGGCGGGCGGCGGGAAGCCAGGCCGGCCGGTTGAAATCATCCGATCGTGTCGGAGGCGATCGGCTTGCGGGTCACGACGATCTCATCCGCAGCCGCCTGCTTGCGAAAAAACCCGATCTTCTCCAATGCCTTGTAGACCTCTTCGAGGGTCTTCTCGCCGAAGTTCGAGATGCTTAACAAATCCGACCTCGTGCAGTTGAGGAGGTCGTGCACCGTGAAGATGCCCTTCTCTTCGAGACAGTTGGTGGTGCGGACCGAAAGGCCGATCTCGGCGGTGCTCATCTCCAGTTTCTCGGCGAGCTCATCCGACTTCGTCAGGCTTTTGTAGGGAATCCTGGGCATGGGGTCCCTCCCGTGCAGCATGGGTATGGTGGGACGGGTCGCCCGGGCCAACGCCGGGGGAAGCCCGTGAACCGCGGGCGGCGGCCTACCTGCCGTCGCCGGCCGCCTGCTGGGGTGTCAAGACATCCCACGAGCGGCCGGACCGGAATATACTCAATTCTCACAAGGAGCGGCCAATCCTGTCAGCGGCAACAGGAGCCGCTCCGCCGCGGGTGCGGCAGCGGCCGCCCATCCGTTGCGTCCCCGGCCGACAGCAAACGCCGTGCGGCGACTATCCCTTGAGTCTCTCAATCCGAGCCAGCGGCAGGCGGCCACGCATGTCGAAGGCCCGCTGTTGGTGCTCGCCGGCCCCGGCAGCGGCAAGACCCGGGTGGTGACCCATCGGGTGGCCCATCTGATCACCGCGGGCGTGCCGGCCCACCAGATTGCCGCCCTGACGTTCACCAACAAAGCCGCCGACGAGATGCGGCGGCGGGTGACCGATCTCGTCGGCCCCCAGCCGGTCGAGATGGGCACCTTCCATCGGTTTGCCGCCCGGCTGCTGCGGTCGCAGGCCCGGCTGGTGGGCCTGACCAGCGACTATTCAATTCTCGACACCGACGACTCGCAGGCAGTCCTCAAGCGGGCGGCGAAAAAGCTCGGGCTGTCACTGACCCACACGCCGATCGGCCGGATCGCCGGCACGATCAGCCGGGCGAAGAACGATCTGGTCACCCCCGAAACCTTTGAGCCCCGATGGGGCCGGCCGGCCGACGAGGTCGTCACTCGCCTCTGGCCGGTCTACCAAGAGATGCTCCTCGAGGCCAACTCGGTCGACTTCGACGACCTGCTCGGGCACATCGCCCGGCTGCTCCTCGACAATCCGGATCTCCGCCGCCAGCTCGACGCCCGCTATCGCTGGCTGCTGGTCGACGAATACCAGGACACCAACGCGGTGCAGTACTGTATTTTGCGGGGACTCTCGCTCGACCATCAGAACCTCGCTGTCACCGGCGATCCCGACCAGGCGATCTATGGCTGGCGAGGGGCGAGCATCCGCAACATCCTCGAATTTGAGCGGGACTATCCCGCGGCAGCGGTCGTCACCCTTGAGCAGAACTATCGCAGCACGGCCAACATCCTCGGCACCGCCGACCGCGTGATCGCCAACAACAGCCGCCGCAAGCCGAAGCGGCTGGTGACGGCCGCCGAGCCGGGGCCCCAGGTTCGCATCGTCCTCGACAGCACCAGCCATGAGGAGGCCGACCGCATTGCCGACGAGATCGCCGCCGCGGTCGCGGCCGGTCGCCGGCAGCCCCGCGACTTCTGCATCCTGTTTCGCACCAACGCCCTGTCGCGGTCGCTCGAGGTGGCCCTTCGGAATCGGCAGCTGCCCTACCAACTGATCCGAGGGCTGGAGTTTTTCAAGCGGCGGGAGGTCCGCGATGTCGTCGCCTGGTTGCGGCTGCTGAAAAATCCCCGCGATGACGAGGCCCTGCTGCGGATCGTCAACGTGCCGCCCCGGGGCATCGGCAAGCAGTCGCTCGACCGGCTCGCCGCCTGGGCCGAGCAGCAGGGGCTGTCGAGGCTCGAGGCCACCCGGCAGGCGGCTGCCGTGCCGGGGCTTTCCAAGCGGGCCGTGAAGGCCTATGCGCAGTTCGGCAATCTGGTCGATTCGCTCCAGCAGGTGCAGCGGCGGACCGGCAGTGGAGTCGCCCCGCTCGTCGAGGCGATCCTCGAACGGACCGGCTATCGCGAACTCCTCGCCGCCGAACAGGAGGACGAGGGCGACGAGCGGCTGGCCAACGTCGAGGAACTCGTCACGGCCGCCCGCCAGGTCGATGAATCATTCACGGCCGTCCTGCCCGACGATGATCCCCTCGGCCAGTTTCTCGAACAGACCGCCCTCGTCGCCGACACCGACATCTGGGACCCCTCCGGCAACCAGATCGCGCTGATGACGTTCCACGCCTGCAAGGGGCTCGAGTTTCCGGTCGTCTACATGATTGCCGTCGAGGATGGCATCCTGCCCCATGAGCGGAGCCTCGACCACGACGACCAGCTTGAAGAGGAGCGGCGGCTCGTCTTTGTCGGCATCACCCGCGGGCAGCAGGAGGTGCATGCCAGCGCCGCCCGGATTCGCGATTATCGCGGCAGCCGCCGGATTTCCCCGCCGAGCATCTTTCTGACCGAGATGCTCGGTGCGGAGACCGTGCTGACCGGGCCGGAGGCACCGGCGATCGGCAGTTCCGGCATCACGGCCGCCGATGCCGACTGGCACGTCGATGCGGAAGACCCCTTTGCCGACTGCTTCGACCCCGGCCCCGACAGCATCGCCGACGAGGCGGCAGCCCCGGCCGACCAGCCGGTTGCCCGCCTGGAACGGGCGGACGGACTGGTGCTTGAAGTCGACGCGGCCCACGACGCGGGGGCCGGCGAAAGCCCGCGGCCGCAGCCGGCCCGTTCCCGAAGCTCGCGGTCCCCCGGCTTGGCGATGAAGCGGGCGTCGGAACTCGGGGCGGCCCCTCAGGCCCCTCCCTTGGTGGCGGGCGAGCGGATTCATCACGACAGCTACGGAGCGGGCACGCTCGAGCGAATCAGCGGTCACGGGCCCCGCGCTATCGGAGTGGTCAAGTTCGACGGCGCGAGCCGAACCCGCAGCTTCGTCCTCGCCCACGGCGGGTTACAGCGGCTCCAGTAGCGTTCTCGCAGCAAGCCCACCCTGACCGCGGAGCGGTCGCGGCTCGCCGTTGGGTTGCCGGCGGACCATCAACCCGCAACCGTTCGGAAGGCAAGGCTTTCCAGCAGCCCGTTGATCGACTGATCGAGCCACCGCCAGGCGATCAGTTCGATCGCAAAGGCGGCGACCAGATCTGCCAGCAGCAGCCGGGGCGCCTCGAGCCACTCGTCGTCGAGATTGGGCAGGCTCGTGCCGGCAGCGGCCGTAAGCACCCGCCGCGTGCCGGTGCGAACGACACTCACGGCAAACCAGATCACCGCCGTCGCCAGCGTCGCCTGCCAGCCGCAGAGCCCGCCGATGAGCGCCATGGCCGGCGGCGCGAGGCGGCTGCCCAGCCGCAGGTTCCGCAGGAGCGTTCCGACCAGCCAGCCGGTGAGCATGCCGACGAGCCCGACCAGACCGGCCGCCTGCCACTCCGGGAGTGGGAGCGGGGCCCCCGGTTCAGCGGCAAAAAACGTCAATCTGGCCGGCTGCAGCCAGGGAAAGGCGAGCAGCAAGGAAAGCAGACCCAACAGGGTCGCCATCCACCAACCAGGGGGAAGCCGCTGGCGGTCGCGTTCGATCAGCGCCCAGGCCAGCAGGGTCGCCACGCCGGTGACGTGCAGTGAGCAGATCGCGACGAGACGGCCGTTCGGACGCAGCAGGAGTTGGTCGACCCCCCGCCACCAAGGCCCGGATGCCACCGCGTTGCCCGCCGGAAGGTTGCGGCCGCCGGAGAGCAGTTCGACGGCCGCGACCGAGCCGATGACCACCGCCGCCAAGGCCTCGACGAGTGGGTAGCGAAAGGGGATCGCGACCAGGCAGTCGCGGCAGCGGCCTCCGAGCAGCAGCCAGCCGACGACCGGCAGGTTGTGCCAGGGCCGGATCGGCTTTCGGCAGACCGGACACCGCGACCCACCAAAGACAACCGACCGCCCCCGAGGGACCCGGTAAGCGACGACGTTGAGAAAGCTCCCGAGATTTGCTCCGAAGATCACCAGAAAGCCGATCGCCACGAAATCGATCAGCGAGACGCCGCCCGTCTCGCCGCTGAGGAATTCCCGGAACATGGGGAGGGGTATCCAAGTCGTCGCGGTACCGGAAGAAAGACCGGGCCGGACAGGGCTCGACCCGCGGGGTCTGATAAAGTACCACCGGCCGGCGAGAAACCGATGAGGGTTGGTTGCAGCACCCGGTGTCGGGAATCGGGCGGATTCCGCATCCGGCCAGCAACGACACGATTTCCCCCGCCCCGCGGATGGCGGCGGGAGACTGTCAAGGCCATTCCTGCTATGTCCCAGCGTTTGCCCGATTGCTCCAACACCGACGTTCCTACCGGCGGTCCGCGGTCGGGGCTGCCGGCGTGGGTCGGCCTCGGTCTGCGGCTCGCGGCAACCGTCGGGCTGGTCGTCTTCGTGCTCCGCGGCATCGAATGGCAGTCGCTCCTGGCGTTACTTGAGGCACTCGACTGGCGCTGGTTCGTCGCCGGGCTGGCCACCGCGGTCGGCATTCAGGTGGTTGCCGGGATCCGCTGGTCGGCATTGGCCCGGCCGGTCGGATTTGATCATTCGACCGCCGCCTTCGTCTGGCGGTTCTTTGAGGGAGTTTTTTTCAACCTCTGCCTGCCTTCGTCGATCGGTGGCGATGTGATCAAGGCCTACCGGCTTGCCGAGACCACCCGGGGCCGCCTGCTGGCCGGCTGCACGATTCTCGCCGACCGGCTCGCCGGAGTCTCCGCGCTCGGCGTGCTCGCGGGAGCCGCTCTCCTGGCGATTGAGTTTGATCTCTCGCCCGGTGTCACTTTTGCCGTTGGCGGCGGCCTGCTCGCGGCGGTGATCGTCTTCTTCAGGGTCGCTGTCGGCGGCCTTGACCGGTTGCTCGACCTGCTGCCGGGCGAACACCGACTGCGGCAGTTTCTCGGCCAGCTCCTTCCCTACCAGCAACGGCCTCACCTGATGACCCGAGCCGTTGGTTGGAGCCTGATCGTCCAGGTCGGCGCGTCGGTGTCGGTCGCCATGCTCGCGCGGGGCATCGGCGTTTCCTTGGGCCTGGGTATCTGGTTTTCGGTCGTCCCGCTGATCGCCCTGGCGATGGTGCTGCCGGTGAGCATCAACGGCGTTGGGGTTCGCGAGGGCGGCATGGCCCTGCTGCTCGCCCCGTGGGGCGTCGGCAAGGAGCAGGCGGTCGCGATCGGTCTGCTCTGGTTCTTCGCCACGATTGTCACCGGCCTGATCGGCGGCGTGCTCTTCCTGCTCGATCGTCGGGGCGCCGCGGCAGGCCTTGTCACCGAGGCGTCACCGCCCTCAGCCGCGAGTCGGTGAGTTGCAGGGCCGCGACCGTCTTGGCGTCTTCGATGCGGCCGTCGCGGCACATTGCCAGCGCCTCGGACCAGGCCACAACCCGGTTTTCGATCTGTTCGCCGGGCTCGAGCGCCTGCGGCCCCGGCTCGAGTTCCCGCGCCAGGAACAGATGCATCCGTTCCCGCAAAATGCCGGGCGACATCCAGAGGCCGCCAAGCGGCTCCAGTCGACCGGCCCGGTAGCCGGTCTCCTCGGCAAGTTCGCGGGCGGCGGCTTCCGCCAGCGATTCGACCCGGTCGAGTGTTCCGGCCGGAATTTCGACAAGGCTGCGGCCGACGGCCCGCCGGAAGACCTCGATCAGGCAGACGTGCTGCGGATCGACAAGCGGGACGATCGCCACGCTGCCGGGATGCTCGATGACCTCCCGGGGCCGCCGGCTGCCGTCCCGGCATGTTTCCTGAACACGGATCACCCGGAACCGGCTGGTGGCGAGGAGCTGCTCGGCCTCCGGTTCACTGCTGTCGGCCCGGGACGGAGTGGTCTGATTCATCAACGGTCCTCCGGGGGAGCGGCTGTCGGCTGGGGCAGCGGCCTCGCCGGCCGTCCGGCAACACGCAGGGATTCAGCCGCAGTCAACGCCTTCAGGGGCACGATCGCCAACGCGAGTCGGCCGTCACCGGATGGAGCCGGTGCCGCCGACGTGACGACGGCGACCTGGTCGGCCCCGGTGGTCACCGCCTCGCCCGGCGCGAGCGGTTCGTCACCGGCGACTGCGAGCACTGTCAGCCGGCGATTGACGTGACCGAGGGCATCGAGGCGGGCGACCGTCTCCTGACCGAGATAGCAGCCCTTCGTGAAGCAGATGGCCCGCTGATCGAGGCCAAGTTCCTGCGGCAGGGTTTTGTCGGGAATGTCGTCCGCCGTCGGCCAGCCCCGCAGCAGCCTCAGGCCGGCGACCTGTTCGTCGGCATATCGGTCGAGCCCCGAGCTGCTGAGGACCTCCTCGACCGCCTCGGCCCGCGGCGTCTCCAGCAGGAAGCCGTCGTCACCGAACCAGTCGGCCCGCGTCAGCCTCGCCGCGATCGGTTCGCCGGGGGCCGCCGCGTCGACCAGCTGCCCGCCGACGAACCGGTATCGCGACGTCGGCAAGGGCTGGTCAAACCTCTGCTGCAGCCAGCTGGCTGCCTGCGGGCCGGCAATCAGAAAGGTGCTTGCCTCACCGCTTTGGTCAACCAGCTCGAGCCGCTCACGGATGTGATAGCGGTCGAGATGGCGGCGAAGCGTTGCCCCGCGTCCAGACTCAAGACCGAGCAGGAGTCCGTCGGCAACCCGGCGGATCAGGCCGAGGGCGAGCACCCAGCCGCGGGCGTCGCAAAAAAAACCGTCGCAGCCGCTGCCTGACGCCAGATCGCCGACCCGCGCGGTGGTGAAGTTTTCGACGAACCCCACCGCATCGGCACCGCGGACAAGCAGTTGATCTCGCCGGCCAAGTGGAGCCCAGGAGCCCGCCGGGGGGCCGGCTTGGGAAGCGGCAGCAGCAGTCATGGAGAGGTCGTGTTGAAGTGGTGCGTTGACGGCACTCAGCAGGTACCAACTGTCGGCCACTATAGCGGCCGCCCCGGTCCTCGTTCAGTGGCGGCCGCCGCCTGAATCACCAGGAAAAATTCTCCGACCGAACGGTCTGCGAGCGGACTGCGTAGAAGGTCTACAGCAGTGAGGTCGCATCTCGGACGATTCGCTGCGGCACGAGCAGGGTGGCTGCCGGCTGGTTCAAGGCAGACTCGCGCTTTTCTCGCTGCCGCAGCAAAGGTATCGTTTCACCAGCCGGACATGCGGGCAAGGCATGGTCCGATCTGGTGAGCACCTGCCGCGACGACTTCTTTCGCTCACGAACCCCCGTTGGAGTATTGCCGGCAGATGCTGCGCAATGCGCTCCGCGGAGGCCGGCGAGCGGGACAGTCGGCCGCGGTGCCCGCCCGGGGAACTTTCTGTCGAGATTCCGCGGGGTTGCTCGCAAGAAGGAGAGAGACATGGCAACGGTTCCGTATCACGTCGCTCGCGACGAGGACTTCGACGACCGCGACGAGGCCACCCCAAATCCCCTCGCGGTCGCCGACACGGCCTTTTCTGATGTTGTCCGCGCTGAGACCGACTGCCGGGACAGCCAGCGGCAGCGGCGGCTGCGGCCGCGACGGCCCCGGCCAACCGGCGGGAATCCGGGCTCGCGGTCTCGCGGACGGCAGCTCCACCGGATTGCCGACGTCCGGCGGCAGCAGGGAGTCACCCTGCGAAACGTCGCGCGGCGGCTCGGCATTGAGATGGCTGTCATCAGGCGGCAGGAACTGCCCGAGAGCGATCTCCGAATCAGCGATCTGCTGCGATGGCAGCAGGTGCTCGATGTGCCGCTCGCCGAGTTGCTCGAGGAGGGCGAAGGGCAGCTGTCGGGGCCGGTGCTCGCCCGCTCGCGGATGGTCAAGCTGATGAAAACGGCCGCCGCCATCCGTGAACAGGTCGGCGACGAAGGCCAGGCAAGCCAGCTTGTCGGGCAGCTGATCGAGCAGATTCTCGAAATCATGCCGGAGCTGTCGGACGTCACGCCCTGGCACACCGTCGGCCAGCGCCGCACCCTCGACGACGTCGGCCGAGCCGCGCGCAACACCCTGCCGGATGACCTGTTTGGCCGGTGAAAATCCGGCTTGCCGGGGGCGGCAGTGCGGCGATTGGCGGTTTGAAGGTGCGTGGGTTGTCGCCGCGGCAGGCATGGCGGCCTGTCAATCCTCTCTGCTACGATCCCGGCGGCCCTGCGATGGGCGGCTGCGATTGTCTGGTCCTCAGAGAGGTTGTTGTCGTGTTCTCACTGCTCGGTGTGCTCGGAATCACCCTGATCCTGTTCGTCGGTGTCGTCGTCACCGCCCGCTTTCTGCTCGGCAGGTAGCCTGCCCGGGTTCGCCGGCTCGATCAATCCGACAACGACCATGCTCATGAAGCCGTAGAGGGTCGAGCCAAGCACGCCCCAGGCGGCAACCGCCAGCCAGAAATAGTCCCGCAGCCAGACCCGCAGCGGCGGCTCCGGGCTTTTGGGGACCTTGTGTTGCACCGGTCCGCTGCGGTCCGACTGCGCCTCCATATCGCTGCGAAACCGATCCCAGTGCGCTTGAATGGCGGGGGCGTCAAGCTCGGCCAGCCAGCCGGACCGCAGCGTCCACACCACCCCCGGTGGCAGCACCAGCAGCATGATCCAGCCCGCCAACAGGCCGGCCTTCACGAGGCCGACCCGGCGGCCGGCTGCAGGACTTTTTGTTTGGTTGCTGCCGGTCATGCCAGTGGGATTGGGGGAAGCGGGCGGCGGAAGGTCGCCGTCGGTTCCCATCCTACCCAGATCGGCACCGCCGACCGGTCCGCAGAAAATCGCGGCGGTGCGACAAAAAATTCCTCTCGTTCAGCACCACCGGGACTGGTACCGTCCCGCCGCAGCCGCTTGGCTTCTGTTCCAGCCGTGCCCCCTGTGATCGCCACCGCCGTGTTATCCAAGCCCTCTCCGTGGAAGAAGCCCTCCGTGGCCCGCGTCCGCGGGTCTGGGCGATTGCCAGGGCAGTTTCACCAAGCCGAAAACCCGCGAGGGTTTTCAGGGCTTTCGGCCGCCGTCGGGTCGTGCCCGCGGTCACTGAGCCGGCGGCAGGCGTGCGTTCGCTACCCGCTGTTGCTGCTGGCGGTGCTGGTCTGCGGCTGGCCGACCGCCGCCTGCGGACAGAGCGGCTGGCTGCCGACGAGCTGGTTTACGAAGCCGAAGGTCGACCCTCGGGCGATGTATCCGCTGTCGGAGCGGGATGGCCCCTGGTTGGTGCTCGCTTCGACCTTTCGTGGCGACGGTGCCCGCGAGGACGCCCGACGACTCGTTCAGGAACTCCGGGGCCGATTTCACCTGCGAGCCTTCACCCACGAGCAGGCGTTCGATTTCACCGGGGCCCAGCGAGGCCTGGGGCTCAATCCGGACGGCAGTCCGAAACGCATGCGGTATGCGAACTCGCGGCAGATTCTCGAGGTCGCCGTGATGGTCGGCGACTTCGCCTCCTGCGATGACAGCCGGGCCCAGAAGACGCTGACGAAGATCAAGACATTGCAGCCGGAGGCGCTGACCGGAGAGCGGGGCAAGAGCCGCGCGTTCGCAGATTTCCGGCGGCTGATTGGCCTCGACAAGCAGGCGGGCGGCGGACCGATGCGGCTGGCATTCATGATCCCCAATCCTCTGTTGCCGGCGGACTATTTCAATCAGCCGCAGCTCGACGAGTTTGTCGTCGGGATCAACGCCGACGTCGAGCACAGCCTGCTCGATTGCCCCGGCCGGTACAGCGTGCGGGTCGCCACCTTCAGCGGCGCCGGCACCTTCACCGATCAGGAAGCGGCGGCCGATCCGGATGCCGCCTTTGAAAGCCGGCTCGTCAAGGCTGCCGAGAAGGCCCATCGACTCACCGCCGCTCTGCGGCGGCAGGGCTGGCAGGCCTGGGAGTTTCACGACCGCGAGTCAAGCGTCGTCTGTGTCGGCAGTCTCGGCCAGCTGACGATCGAACAGCAGAACGGCACCCAGCAGCCGCATCCGGAACTCGTGCGGATCACAAAAGCCCTCGGCCCCGACCCCGAGAAGCTGGCCGCCGGCACGATTCTGCCGAGGCGGATCGAGGGCATTCTGCTCGACGTCGAACCCCGTCCGGTCGATGTGCCCCGGCTGCCGGTCGGCCGCCGCTAGCTGTTGGTTGAGAAAGCGATCCCTGACCCCGAGCCCGCGAATGCGGGCGAACGCCAGTCCCCGTGGGCAACCCCCGAAAACGCCGCGGGGTTTTCAGGGCTGCCGAGCGGCCCATCCCGCGGCGGCAGCCTCCCGCCGGGTCCCTCCGGCACCCGTTTCCGACGTGGTGAAAATGACCAGTGCACCATCGCTGTCGGCGACCACCGCAGCGGCCGTCTGGAGCCTGTGCCGACACAACCGCGTCGCGGCGGAGGAACGTCGCGATTCCTCTTTGCCCGCGAAACAGCCATGACCCCGCCCGCCGCCCCGATCCTCGTCCTCGGCACCACCAACGCCGGCAAGCGTGCCGAACTTTCCGGACTGCTCGAGCCGTACGGGATCAGCTGCCGCTCGCTCGCCGACTTCCCCGCCGCGATCGACGTCGCCGAAACCGGTCAGACCTTTGCCGAGAATGCCGCCCTGAAGGCGAGCCAGCAGGCCCGTCAGCTCGGCGAGTGGGTCCTCGGCGAGGACAGCGGACTGGTCGTCGATGCGCTCGACGGCCGTCCGGGAATCTATTCCGCCCGGTTCTCCGGTCCAGATGCCACCGCGGCGTCCAACAACGCCCTTTTGCTGGAGAAGCTCGCCGGCGTCCCTGCGGCGGCCCGCACGGCCCACTATGCCTGCCACGCCGCCCTCGCCGATCCGACGGGGGCGATCCGGGCTGCCAGTTCCGCCCGCTGTCAGGGCACGATCGTCGAGACGGCCCGCGGGACCGGCGGGTTTGGCTATGACCCGTACTTCCTGGTTGCCGAATACCACCGAACCTTTGGCGAGTTGGCCGCGGCGGTCAAGGCGCTGATCAGCCATCGGGGGCGGGCGATCCGGCCGTTGCTGCCGACCATTGCCCGCCTGCTTTGCAACCGCGGCTGAGCCCGTCAGCCGGCCCGGTCTGCCGCCGGCGGTTGTGCGGCACCGTTCAGGCAGCCTCGCTGAGCCGGCGGGCGAGCCAGTTCCGAATCGTCTGAAGGACTCGCGGGGTGCCGTCGATTGTCCCGACGAGATTGGCCAGCGGGGCGGCATACCGGTCGAGACCGTCGAGGAAGCCGCGAACATCGCCGACGGTGACGTCCTCGAGGTGGACGAAGTCACCGCAGCCCATCGCCCGCAGGAAGTGACTGTTCATCGATTGCTCGCCATGGGCCCGTTCCGGCAGCACCAGCAGCGGCTTGCCGAGGTGGATCGCCTCGCCGATGAGCTGGTTGCCGGCTGCCGACACGACCGCCCGGCAGCCGGCGAGATCCTCGGCGAACCGCCGGTCATCGATCGGCTGAAAGGACACCGGCCCGATCGGATCGCGACTGCCGAGGCCGTAGACCTTTACCGGCAGGCCGCACTGGGCGAGGGTCTCAATCGCGGAAAATGGCGTGTGTCGGCGGAGGTAGCTGAGCAGGTAGCCGCCGGACGTTGGCTCAGCCCGGACGATCTCGCGACGGAGCAGGGGACCAACTTGCACGACATGCTCCCAGCCTGGCCGCAGGGGTGGCCGGAAGAAGGCCGACACCATCGTCTCGGCGGCATTGCTGACATACATCCAGACGGCATGGCTCATCAGCCAGGCGTTCCACCGCAGGGTCCAGGGCAAAGCGTCGAGTTCGTAGGCGAGGAGGAAGTGCTGATGGTCGATGCTCAGCAGCGGCACCCGCAGTCGGGCCGCCGCCCGCGGCAACGCCGGCTCAAAGTCGGTGATCGCCAGCGTGACATGAAAGGCCTCAAAGTCGGTGAGCAGGCGATCGACCAGCGGCCCGAGTTGACGAGCCTGATACTCCAATCCGCAGCGGATCGATCGCAGCACATCGAGCCGGCCGCCGCTGTACTGGAAGACGATGCCTGGAATCTCAATGACAGCGACACGCGGATGGCCGACAGCGAATCGCCGCTGCAGGAACCGGTAGCCGTCGTCGGAACTGTAGACCCGGATGTCGTGATCGCGTTCCAGATGCTCAATCAGCGTTGCGATCCGGGTGGCATGGCCCCGGCCCTCGCCGCACAAACTGATCGCGATCGTCGCCATGCGTTCCCGCCAGCTCAATGATGTTGGTGGCAGTCGTGGAAAGGGGTGGCCAAGCAACCCTTGCTGTCGGTGGAAAAAGCCGTCGACGGCCCTTGTCGGCGGGGGGCGGGCGAATGATAGTCCACCTGATCAACCCCGTAAAACGCCGAGGATTTTTGGGGCTGCCCAGCGCCGCCGCTTGCGGCGGCGGACTTCATCCACCGTCTGCTACGATCACCGCAAATTATTTTGAACCAAAGCGGCAACGGTTGCCGAGGCCGATGTCGGCGGCAGTTGGCCAGCCAACGGAAAACTCACATAAATTTTCCCTGCCGCCGCTGGGAGCCGTCGCAGACCGCGATCGCCGTTCTCGCCGGGAGGCCCGCCGCTTGAAACTATCGCCCGTCGCTGCCGGGCTGCTGGTGTTCCTGCTCGTTCAGGGACCGCCGCGGCTGGGGGCAGCCCCGAACTCGGCAGCTGCCGCCCGGCCCGAGCGGCTGATCCGGCAGCTCTCCCACGGCAGTCTCGCCGCCCGTGACGCGGCGGTGGCGGGATTGCTCGACTGCGGGCCGGCCGCGTTGCCGGCGATCGAGCGAGCCCTGCCGACAGCCGGTGGCGAAGCGGCCTTTCGCCTGCCGCTGATCGCCGCGGCCATCGCGGTGGCGGAGACCAACCGGCGGCTTGAGACGGCCCCTGCTGACACCCCGCCGGGAACGGCCGCCGGGCCACTGCGGGTGTCGCTCGAACGCGTTGATCGCCTCGGCGATGCCGGCCTGCGGCTGCAGGTGCGGCTCCGCTGGCGAGCCGATCTGCAGCCGGTCCTCCTCCGGCTGCCGCTCGCCTCGGTGGTCGCCGAGGGGCCGCTCGGTGAAGCGGTGCCGGTCCGCAGCCGCCGGGGTTCTGTCGAGCCGCTGCTGACTGCCGGCTGCCACTGGGTCGACCTGCCGCTGCGGCTCGGCCCGCCGCCGGCCGGGCTCACGGCGGTCGACAGCCTGCGGGGCACGGTCGAATGCTGGCTCCCGGGATTCGATCACCGGTTCACGCTGCCGCTTGCTGACGCGAGCGGGAAGCCGTCAACCGCCGCGGTGACGAGCCTCGGCGGCGTCGACGTTGAATGCGAAGCCTGGTCGCTCGAACCTCCCGACCCGAGTCGGCCGCGGGCTCGCCTCAACATCCGCCTGTCAGCGCGGTTTTCCGAGCCCTCTGAAGCGTTCGCCTCGCACCGGGACTGGCTGGCCGATCGGCAGCCCCAGCTGCTGCTTCCCGACGGCACGCTGGTGCGGGCAGCCAGCCATCGCGTCGTCGGGAGAAATCGCCAGGGCCTGACGGTCGAGGGCAGCTTCCCCCTTCCCGAATCCCGGCCGGGAGGCGGGCTCCGGGTCGCCTGGCGGCTGCCGCTGGGGGTCAGCCGGCTCCGGTTTGATTTTCGACTGCCTGGCTTCGCGTTTGCCCCCGGTGGTGCCGGGCCGGAGACCGGGGACGATTGAGGCCGTCAACGGGGCGGCCGGTCGAGCAGGCCCGCTGCGGCCCCAAGGCGGCGACCGGCAGCCGCGGGGGCCTGTCTGGGTGGGTTTCGCGGTCGCTCCGCCTCGGTGGCGGCTGCGTTTTTGTCACGGGATTGAGGCGGTTTCAGGGGGGGGTGAGGGATCAGCGGCAGCCGCTGCGGCGGTGGGCCCCGCTGTGGTTTCGCGTTGTTCCAGCCGGGCGGCGTCGCTACTGTCCCGGTCAGCATTTTCGTGGCCCGATGCGGAATGATCGATGAAAGTTCGTTCGCTGCTGCTGTTCGCCTGCATGATTGTGGTGCCGTTTCTGGCAATGTTCTCCCACAAGCTCCCTGCCGAGATGCGGGCCGCCTGGGCCGCCGCGGTGTTCGACCCGGCGATCGAACTGATCGACTCGCTTGCCGGTTCTGCCGTGGCGAACGACGCGGCGGAACCACTCGATTTCAACGAGCCGCCGGTCGGTCCGCTGCTCGGCGGAGAACCGCAGCCGCTGCAGTTGCCCGCTCGCCCTGACGGCGGACAACGCCTCGGCGGAACTGATCCCGGCTCCAGTCTCGGCGGCCTGCCTGCCGCAGTCCGCCCGCCGCCTGCCTCGGAACCGAGTCTGCCGCTGCCGGCTGCGGCAGGTGGTGCCCCGGCACCCCCGCAGCGGTTTCGGGACGCGTCTCCGGGAGCACAAAATACTGCAGCCGCTTTCCCGAGCCAGTCGCCGTCGGGAGAGCCTGCAGCGCTTTCCCGGCAGCTTCGCCGTCGGCTGGAGGTTGCCGGAGTTGAGCGGCTGCTGCTGGAACCGGTCGCTGATGGCAGCGGCGGCGTTCGGGGAAGCTGCCGGCTGGCGGTCGACGCCGAGGGGCAACTGCAGCGGCTGTTCCAGACCTGCGGGGCGACCGAGGTGGAGACCCTCCGCCGACTCAACGACCAGGTGGGCCGGTGGCGGAGCCGCTTCGCCCGCCGGGATCAGGTTCCCGTCGCCCCGGGCCGCAGCGCAGGCAATCCCGCACCCTGACCGTCTGTCAGCCGATGCTGCCCCCCCGCAACACGTCGCGTTCGATTCATCCGCTGCGCGACTGCCGCAGGCGGCTTCGCGATGTTCACCAGCCGGCCGCGCGTCTGCGGCCCTGGTGCGCCGAGGCCGCCTCGAGCCGCCGCTGGCCGCCGAGACGGCGACGGACAGCAAGGGGACGGCCGGGGTCACCGCCGGCCGGCAGTGGCAGCCAGCTCCGAACCGCGGAGCTGGCCCGGCTTGAGGCGGCGTTATTTGTCGCTCGCGAGCCACTGCCAATTCGGCGACTGGCCAAGCTGGCCCGGCTGCCTGACGCCACCCGGGCCCGCACGTTACTCGGCCAGCTCAATCAGCTGCTCGACACTGCCGGGACGGCTTTTCGGGTTGAGCATCTTGCCGGCGGATACCAGCTGATGACCCGCACCCAGTTTGGCCCGTGGGTGCGGCGAACCCTCGCCTATCCTGCAGAAAATCGGCTGTCGACTGCGGCGCTAGAGACCCTGGCGATCATCGCCTACCGGCAGCCGGTGACTCGTCCGGAGATCGAGTCGATTCGCGGGGTCGGCTCTGAAGAGATGCTCCGTCAGCTGCTCGATCGTGATCTGATCGCCATCGGGGGCCGTAGCGACGACCTCGGCCGGCCCAACGTCTACATCACCAGCCGCAGTTTTCTGCGGGTCTTTGGCCTCGGGCGGATCGATGACCTGCCTCCGGTCGCACTGCCCGACGAGGCCC
>CAZIQV010000003.1:0-17013 GCA_964541275.1 uncultured Chitinophagaceae bacterium
ACTTCGTGAACAACGACGGCGATCCCTTTGACGACAACGGTCATGGAACCCACTGTGCCGGCACGATCGGCGGTGTCGGGAACAACGGCGTCGGCGTCGCCGGGGTGAACTGGGAAGTGTCGCTGATGGGGCTGAAATTCCTCAGCGGGAGCGGGTCGGGGTCCACGTCCGACGCGATCCAGGCGATCAACTACGCCACCATGATGCGGACCCAGTTTGGCCAGAACGTACGCGTGACGAGCAACAGCTGGGGTGGCGGCGGTTCCAGTGACGCCATGCGGCAGGCGATCGAGGCAGGTGCTGCGGCCGACATTCTCTTCGTGGCTGCCGCGGGGAACGACGGCTCCGACAACGACGCGAACCCTCAGTATCCGGCCTCGTACACCAGCGACGCGGTGGTGTCGGTGGCGGCGACCGACCGCAACGATGCCCTTGCCGGGTTCAGTAATTACGGAGTCACCAGCGTCGACCTCGCTGCGCCCGGCGTCGGAATTGTCAGCACGGTGCCGGGAGGCGGCTATGCCTCGTACAGCGGCACCAGCATGGCCACGCCGCACGTCGCCGGGGCTGCGGCCCTGGCCCTCGCCGTCGATCCGACGCTGCCAGTGTCCGAGCTCAAGACGGCCCTGCTCGGCACCGTCGACGGCGTCGCCGGACTCGGCGGCAAGGTCCTTACCGGCGGCCGCCTCAACGCCGGCACGCTGCTTGCGAGCTTGTCGAGTGAGCCGACGGTGCCGGCAGCCCCCGGCAGCGTCTCGGCAAGTGACGGCACCAGCCTCGGCGGCGTCCAGGTCGCCTGGAGCGGGTCGCTGTTTGCCGACAGCTACAGTCTCTCCCGCAGCGAGTCAGCCGATCCGGCAACGGCGACGGTGCTCGCCTCCGGCTTGTCAGGAACCTTCTACCTCGACTCTTCCGCTGCCATCGACACCGTCTATCACTACTGGGTGACAGCCAGCAACGAGCTTGGCACCAGCCCGCTGAGCGATTCCGACAGCGGGTTTCACGCCGCCAGCCGGTCACCGAACGACGCCTTTTCGGACCGCTTCGTCCTTGAAGGGCTCAGCCCGACGGCGACCGGCACCAACGTCGATGCCACCGCAGAAGCAGGCGAACCGGTTCATCACGGCGTGGGTGGCGGCAAGAGCGTCTGGTGGACCTGGACCGCTCCCGCTGCGGGGACGGTCGAGATCAACACCTTTGGCAGCAGCTATGACACCGTGCTGGCGGTCTATCAAGGGGCGGGCGTCGAGAGCCTCCGTCGGATCGCCAGCAACGATGACTCGGGAAGTCTGCAGAGCAAAGTGACGTTCGCTGCCGTCGGCGGAGAAAGCTACCAGATTGCCGTCGACGGCTGGGCTGGTGCGACCGGCACGATTTCGCTGGCGGTGTCGCTTGATGCCGCCGAACCGCCGGCCCCGATCGACGGGATCGCCTTGAGCAACAACAGCATTGCCGAGAACCTGCCAGCCGGCACCGAGGTGGGGCGGTTCACGATTGAGTCGGCAGCGGCTACCACCACCGCCCGCTTCCAACTGATTGCCGAAACGCTTTCGTGGCCGGCGGCTCGCAACCGGGCTGTCGAACTCGGAGGCCATCTCGCCACCTTCACGAGTGAAGCGGAATGGCAGCAGATGCTTGATGAGACGGCTCTCGGTGAATTGCAGATGAACGGCTCATGGATCGGCGCGACCGACGCGATCAACGAGGGGACGTGGGAGTGGATCACCGGCGAGGCGTTGAGCTACACCCGGTGGGCGACCGGCGAACCGAATGGATCGACGGGGGAAAATGTTGCGGGGCTCTGGCCCGGCGGCACCTGGAACGACCTGCCGGCTGACATACTCAGAGACTTTTTTATCCTCGAAGTTCCGCCGGCCGCGCCGGTTTTTCAGCTGGTTGCCGGCGAGGGCGATGCCGACAACGGCTCGTTCTCGATCGAAGGCGACGCGATTGTCACCGCGGCATCTTTCGACTTTGAGGATCGCGAGTCCTTCAGTGTCCGGGTCCGGGCCGCGGTTTCCGGCCAGACTGCCGAACAGGTTTTCACGATCACCGTGGCCGACGCCAACGACGCCCCCGATGGCATGGTCTTGATTGCGGATCCCGTTTTCGAGGTCGCCCCCGTCGGAACGGTTGTCGGGACCGTCGCCGCAGTCGATCAGGATGATGCGGATGCCCACGAGTACAGCTTGGTGGCGGGAGCCGGTGATTCTGGAAACAGTCTGTTCGCGGTGGTCGGCAACACTCTGGTCACGGCAGCGCCGCTCAACTTTGAGGCGGCAGCCAGCCACTCAATTCGGCTGCGGGCCACTGATTCGGCCGGCGCGTCGGTCGAGCAGGTCTTCCGAATCGATGTTGCCGATGTCGCCGAGGGATTGCTGGTCGAGCAGTTCACTGCCGGACGTGACGGGGTCGCCGTCGACTTCGATGGAGTCCTCGACCGCTCCAATCTCGATCTGCACAACCGGGTGGCGCCGCCGGAGGATCTCGATGTCACCCTCGTCGATGCCGCGGGCCAGCTCGTTGAGGCGGCCCTGGCCGTCAACGTCGCTGGTGATGGCTTCCGGCTGGTGGTGAACAACGGCCTGCTCGATGCCGGCAGCTACACGCTGACCATACGCAGTGGTGAAAACGGTGTTGTCGCGGCCGACGGACGGCTGCTCGACGGCGATGGTGATGGCAGCGTTGGCGATGACTACCAGGCGACGTTCACCGTCGAACCGCTGCCAGCCGGCACCGCCGTTGTCGGCGTCCCCGGCTTCTTCGAGGATGCGGGCCAGGAGGTCAATCTGCCGGCGGTCGCCAGCGGCGGCATTCCGGTCATTGTTTCCGCGCCGGAAGGGGTGATGTCGCTCGACATGGAACTGTTTTACAACCCCGCGCTGCTGGAAGTCACCGGCATCGAACTGGCTGCCGGCCTGCCCGAGGGAGCCCTGACGCTGATCAACGTGGTGACGCCGGGCCATGCCGTGGTCGGCTTCTTCTCGCCGCAGCCGCTCGGTGCCGGCAGCTATGCGGTCGCCCGACTGCAGGCAACGGTGCCGACCTCAGCCGCGACCGACCAGACCCATGTGCTTGATGTCAGCGGCGCGAGCCTGAATGAAGGGCTGATCCCGGCGATCGACGACGACGGCATTCATGTCGTTGCCGTCGGCAATCGGGCCCCGACCGGCATCAGCCTGGCGGGCGGGAGCGTCGCTGAGAACAGTCCTGTCGGGACGCCTGCTGGGACACTGGCCGCGATCGATCCCGATTATGCCGATACGTTCTCCTACCAACTCGTGGCGGGCGAGGGTGATACCGACAACGCCGCCTTCGCGGTCGACGGGGCCAGCCTGCTGACGACCGCCAGCCTCGATTACGAGGCCGGGGCCAGCCGCTCGGTCCGGGTGCGGGTGACCGACGCCGAGGGCGAGAGCTTTGAGACAGCCCTGCTCATCGATGTGGTCAATGAAGTCGAAAGCCTGCATGTCACCGGTCTGACGCCGACCGTCGACGGCTTTCAAGTCTCGTTCAGCGGACCGATCGACCCCACAAGGCTGAATCTGTACGACGCCGTCGATCTGCTCGGGGCGGCCGACCTGACGCTTGTCGGTGAGCTTTCCGGCACGGTTCGGGGCTCGCTGGTGCTCACCGGCGATGGGCAGGGGATGCAGTTCGTCGCCGCAAGCCCGCTGGCGGCCGACAGCTACACCGTCACGCTTCGCAGTGGCGACGACGCCTTCAAAGCGCTGACCGGCGGACTGCTCGACGGCAACGCCGATGAGACGGTCGGAGACGATTACGTTGGCGGTTTCACCACCGTCCTGCCGACGGTGCTGCTCGGGGTGCCGAGCTTTGCCCGCGGTGCCAGCCAGGCGATCAACCTGCCGGCGGACAGTGCTGCCGGCATCCCGGTTCAGTTCTCCTCCGCCGGCACCGTGTCGCTGCTCACCGCCACCCTCAGCTTTGATCCGGAGCTCCTCGCTGTCGGTGAAATCGTTATCGCAGACGACCTGCCGCCCGGTACGGTTCTGACAACGGAACAGTTGGAACCGGGCCGGATGAGCCTGCGGCTGGAGGCTGAGGCGGCGTTGCCCGCGGGTCAGCTGACAATCGGCAGCCTGCGAGCCGACGTGGCGGCGACCGCGACGTCCGCGGCGGCCGGCCTCATCAGCTTTGAAGAGGTCGCGACGAACGGAACGGGCGTCGCTGCTGGTCGTGCGGCAGTGCAGCTGGTCGCTTCGCTCGGTGACACCAGCGGCGACGGCAGCTACAGCAGTGCCGATTCGACACTCGCTGCCCGGCTGGCGATGCGGATCGATACCGGCCTGGTCGCCTACGCCACGATCGATCCGACCCTGGTGGCCGACGTCAGCGGCAACGGGTCGATCTCAATGCTCGACGCGGCGATGATCGCCGGCGTCGCCGGTGGCCGGCAGGGGCCTGCGGCTCCGACGGTGACTCCGCCCACGCAGATGCTGCTGCGGCACGAAGGTGTCTATCGGTCGGCGGATGTGCCCGACCTTTCGGGCATGCTCTCGACGGACGATTCACAGTTGCTCGCTTCGTCGCGCGACTCGGCCGCTTCGCGGGCCCAGGCGTTTGCCGATCTCGCCGCCGGCTGGGCCGCCAGCGGTGGATCGACGGCCACCGGCGAGCCAACAACGCGGTTCGCAGCGGACGACACTGCCGCAGATGGCACCGGTCCTGACTTTGCCGACCCCGGGATGAACCTCGATTGACGTCGCCTCCGCCCGTCAGGCAGAAGCCGGCGGCCGTCGGCCGAGGCTGGCAAGGTCGACACCGAGCCGCTTCGCCTTTTTGTAGAGCGTGGCCCGATTGATGCCGAGCGCCTTCGCCGCCGCGTCCCGTCGCCAACCGTGGCGACGGAGCGTGTCGAGGATCAGCTGCCGCTCGGGGATCGCCAGCCGCTCGCGGAGCGATTCCGCCGGGATCGTCGCAGCGGCGGCAGGCGGGCCCGGGGTGCGATCCCGCCGCTGCCCCACCGCCGCGAGAACGGCGGCCGGCAGATCGGCGGGAACAATCTGTCGGCTGCGGCCGAGAAAGACCGCCCGCTCGACGGCATGGACGAGTTCCCGGATGTTCCCGGGCCAGTCGTAGGCTTCGAGGCATTCGATCGCGGCCGGCGCGAAGCCATCGACCGGCCTGCCGGCCTGCGGCCGCAACCGCTCGAGAAAGGTTTCAGCCAGCGGACCGATATCCTCCCGCCGGTGCCGCAGCGGAGGCAGTTCGATGCTGATGACGTTGATCCGCCAGAAGAGATCGCTGCGGAACTCGCCGGCAGCGACGAGGTTTTCGAGGTTGTCGTTGGTCGCGAGGAGCACCCGGGTGTCGACCCGCCGGGTTTCACTTCCGCCCAACGGTTCGAACTCGAAGTCCTGGAGCACCCGCAGCAGCTTGACCTGCAACGCCGGGCTGGCGGTGCCGATCTCGTCGAGGAAAAGCGTGCCACCGTCGGCCCGGGCGAAGGTCCCGTCGCGATCGGCCGTTGCGCCGGTGAACGCCCCAGCCACATGGCCGAAGAGTTCGCTTTCCAGCAGCGTCTCGCTGAGGCTGCCGCAGGCCACCTCGACAAACCGTTGCTGGCCGCGGTCGCTCCGCCGGTGAATCTCGCGGGCGAGCAGCGACTTGCCGGTGCCGCTCTCGCCGGTCAGCAACACGGTGGCCGGCGTGGCGGCGATCCGCCTGACAACGTCCAAAACCTGCCGCATCGCCGGGCTGCTGCCTCCAGCGACGGGCGCCGGCTGCGGGAGTCTGTCGGCCGCGGGCGGCTCGGCTTCGAGGGCGGCGAGCACGGCCCGATCCGCTGGCGGGGAGGACAGGAGAGCATCGGCGGCCAAGGATTCGCCGGCGGCACCGCCGCGGGCAGACATCGCGACCAGCCGGGCCTCGGGCCACGCCGCCCGCAGGACGGCGGCGACCCGCCGACTGCCGCCGGCGGCCAGGTCGGCGTCGAGAAGACAGCCATCGAGCGGTCCGCGGCCGATGCCGGCGATCGCCTCGGCGGGACTGCCGGCTGCGGTTGCATGCCAGCCCTGGCCACAAAGCCACTGGGCAAGGCCTGAGGCCATCCGACGATCGTCATCGACAACCAGCACCCGTCGCGGGCGGCCGGACGCAGACGAAGCGGGGCGGGGCATGCGGGGTTCCTAGAAGCAGGCGAAGCCGATCAGCAGACGCGGGGGCGCGAGGCCCAGACAATTCCTAGGTCACGATCGACTGCCGGAAAAGTCTTCGCAGGCCGTCAGGTCGCAGCAGCTGCGGAATCGCGGCCGACCAACCGGCAGGATCGCTACAGGCCCGAATCGCGAGCAGGCCGGCCATCGTTTCCAGCCAACGGCGGCGGCTCTTTCAAGGCCACAGTCGGGCCGTCGGGCGGCTCGTCGGAAAGCCGTTCCGGCCGCCGGGGCGGCGGGCTGTCGCCGCCGGCCCGCGGCTCGCCGAGCCGGTCTGCCGCCGGTCCGAAAAGCAACTCCCGATTTTCAAACAAGCTGTCGGGGGCCTGGTCGAGCAGCTGCATGCGCCGTTTGCGGAACCAGAGAAAGCCGGCCACGGCCAGGGCGATCAGGCTGCTCACCAGAATCACCAGCGTAAAGCCCCGTTCGGCCGATTGGATCAGGCCGGTGATCCGGTCGCCGAAGAGATACGCGAGCCCAAAAAAGCTGCTGATCACCACCGACGCACAGATAAAGTCGGCAAACAGGAACCAGCGATACTTCACGCGAAGAATGCCGGCGGTGAGATAAAAGGGGCTGCGAAGGCCGACGAGAAACCGAGCGAGGAAAAAGGCCTTGATGCCGTGCTGCTTGATCAGAGCCTCGATCTTCTGCTCCCGCTCCTCCGAGAGAAAACCGCTGAGAAATCGGTGTTCCCGCAGGATTCGGGCTCCGAAAAACCGGCCGATCGCATACATCAAGCTGTCCCCGAGCAACGCCCCGACAAGGCAGGCCGGCAAGGCGTACCACCAATGCAGGTGGCCAGCTCGGGTCATCACCCCGGCCGCCACGATCGGAACCTCTTCGGGCACGGGGAGGCCGAGCCCTGTCAGTGTCAGGAACAGGATGATGCCCAGATACGACCCCTGCTCCAGCCATTCAATCATGTGCAGTGGCGTCGGGGTGAGGTGGGGCTACGACCCGGAAAGAGGCCGACCGAGATCTCTTTATCGTACCAGAGTTACCGGGTGAGATCACGGCTGCGGCCTGTCCGCCAGCGGTTCGCTCACCCCGCTGCTGGTGGAATAATCGTTAGTTCCCGCAGGTCTCCGTTGGCCTGAAACCGCTCCGGCGGCAGGTTTGCCAGCAGCAGCGTCACCCGACCCGGTCGGTCCCCGGGAAGCGAAAGCACGGCTGCGATTGGCCCGCCCGCCGGGGCAATACGGGCGATCTCTCCGGGACCGAGCACATAGGCGGCCGTGGCGAGGGCGTCGGCCTCGGCGGCGGTCGGGGCGAGGACCGTCGCCGAAAGGACGCCAGAGGCGGGCTGGCCGCTGCGGGGGTCGAGAATGTGCCCGAGTTTGCGTCCCCGGTCGATGAAGAATTGCGTGCCGGAGCCGCTGGTGGCCACCGCCTCATTCACCAGGGCGATGGTGCCGAGCCGATCGCGGGGTCGGAGCGGGTGCCGGATGCCGACCGGCCAGCCCGCGCCGGTGCCGGCAGCCGCTGGCAGGCCCCGGCTGCCACACGCTCGCACGCTGCTGTGGCCGCCGTGAATCAGCACATCGGCAATGCCGGCGGCGGCCACCCGGTCGATTGCCCGGTCGATCGCCCAGCCCTTGCCGATCGCCCCGAGGTTGAGCTCAACCCCCGGCCGCTGGAAGCGGATTCGCCGCCGCGGCTCGTCGAACTCGACGAGATGCATGCCGCTGCATGCCCGGGCGGCGTCGAGCTCCGCCGGGGACGGCCGCCGGCCGGCCCGGCGAAGAAACCCCCAGACGCGAATCAAGGGGCCGGCGGTGGCATCAAAGCTGCCGCCGGTCCGCTCATAAAGGTCGCGGGCGAGCAGGAGCAGATCGAACACGTCTTCCGAAACGCCCTGCCAGCCGTCGCCGGCGGCGGCATTGATCCGGGAGAGTTCGCTGGTTGGGCGATAGACCGTGATCAGTTCCTCGATTTCCGCGATCGCATCGAGGGCGTCGACACCGCACGCGGCGGCCTCGTCGTTGTCGAGGATGTTGAAAATCACCTCGAACTGGCAGGCCATCGCCTCGCGGCCGACGGCGATCGTGTGGACCGTGTCGACGAGTCCCTCCTTCCTGCCCTCGCTACCGCGGCGCGAGTCCGCGGTCGAAGGCGTCCTGATCGCGGCGGAAGACCGCCAGTTCGGTGTCGAACCGCTCGAGGGGAATCCGATAGACAGGGTTTTCGGCCGTGTGAGCGTGGCAGTGGGCCACGAGCAACCGGTAGAGAAACTTGAACAACTGCCGCGGTACCCGCACGCTTTTCAGCCCGTCGAGCAGCCGTCGCTGATCGACCGCCGGCTCGAACAGATCGGCGAGCGTCGCTGGCGGCTCCCTGACGCTGCCCGCCTGCAGTCGTGTCGACGCGATGTCATAGAGCGTTTCCCCCGACCACTCCAGCGAGGGTACGAGATTCTGCTTGTCGAGCCGCGCCCGCTGGTTGAACGACTCGTCCTCACGTTCGATGAATCGGTAGAGTTCGATGGGCAGCAGCATCTTGAAGCCGAGTCCCGGCGATTTCAGAAATTTGTTGTCGAGCATCGGCCAGATCACCAGCCGCATCCGCTCCGCTGCCCCGTTGATCACGTGCGGCTCGTCGAGCCGGTCGATGATGACGACGCAGCCGCCGTAGCCAACCGCCTCGAGGATTCCCTGAAACTTTGCAAACAGCTCGTAGCGATCATCGCTGCGGGCCAGAAGGGGCAGCGGCTGGCCGGCCAGGTCGACCTCGGGCATGCGGGCGAGGGCCCGTGTCAGTTGGCCAACTGTGCGGTTGCCGGTTCGCATGCCGCGAACAATGCGAAAGGCCCGCCACCAGCAGCGGAGCCGTCGCCAGCCCCAGGGGCCCCAGGCCGCAGCCAGCAGCAGCCAAGGCCACCAGGCGGTCAGCCAGTCGGTCTGGCCGCGGCCGACCGTCAGGGCGACCGCCGCGGCGAAGACGGCGGTTCCGACACACCCCACGAGCAGCGGCCAGAGGCCCGTCAGCGAGGTGTAGCCAACCCGCCAGCGGAGCTTTCGCCACCGCTCGGGAAAGGGTTCGGCGGTCGACTGGTCGTAAATCGCCGCCAGCAGGGCGAGGTCGCGGCCCTGCGGGCCGGTCCAGTCGTGCCGCTGCCCGTCACCGACCGGTTCGCCAGCGTCATCGTGGATGATCGCCGCGACCAACCGGGTCACCGCCAGCGACAGGATCGCATCCATGTGATCCCAGAGCTTCCACTGCCCCAGCACTTTCTCGACCGGTCGGCGGCCGCCGACGCGGCTGACAAACCGGTCGAGGAAGGGATTGAAGTCGTCGTAAAGGACGACGAACGTCGGTTTCCCGCCGTGGTCGCCGGAGCGGCAGGCCTCGTTGTGCCGCTGGAATTGCTGCACCATCTGCAGCTTCAGTGCGGTCTTCCCGGCGCCCTTCTCGCCGAAGACGATCGAGGTGCTCGGGTCCTCCGGATCGCCGTAGATCTTGTCCCAGACCGGATGAAAGGTCGACGCGAGGCAGGTCCGCTTGAACACGGTGTCGTTTTGCGCGTCCTCTTCGGCGAAAGGATTGCCCGCGATGCCGTGGTGCTCGAAAAACTCCTGGATTTTCATGGCGGTCGCTGGGCCCACACGGGAAACGGGACGGGCGGGATGCTTGGTCAGTTCCCGGTCTTCACCATGCCCTCAACCATTCTGCGGAACCCGTCGGCCGACCCGCCGACGGTCTTTGCCGGACCGTAGAGTTTCAAAAAGTAGTTTCCTGCATCTCCCGTCTCGATGATCGCCGCCAGCATCCGATAGTCGGGCCGTTCGATCATCTGGCCGCCGGCGAACGGCCCCCCCGGCATGTCTTTGTAGGTGCCGCTGACATCGATGAGCGTGACGGTGCAGCCGGCGATCTTGAGTTCCTTCACCGCCGCTTTGTCCTTGGTGGCCGAGCCGTCGGGCTGGCTGAACTGGCCAAACCAGCGATCGATGTTGGCCTTCACCGTCCCGCCGGCACCCATTGCCGTCAGCCTGCCGGCCTGGTTGTCTCCGGCAGCCGGGGGCACCGAGAACTCGGTCTCGACAATCCGCGAACGCGGCCGGACCCGCTTCCAATCGGCCGGGGCGGCAAGGGAGAATGCCCCGGAGGCAACGGTGAACTCGCTGGCGTTGGCAGCCGGTTCGGCGGCGGCCAGAGAACCGATCGGCAGCAGCAGCGTCGCCGCCGCAATGCTCAGGCCGCAAGTCAGCCGGTGGTCTCGTGGCCGCGAGATGGTGACAGTTGTCCGCATTGTTGGGCTCCTTCTTTACCGGAATCGGGAATCAAATCCGCCCCGGTATCCTAGCACAACGACCATCGCGGGGGATCTTCCGGCAGCCGTCGGTTGGGTCACGACTGACTGCCGAAGCATTCGGGAAAGACCGCCGCGATCGACTTCCAGTCAGACCAGCCGGTTCGCCAGACCAGCTCGTCGCCGGTCGGTTCGTCCCCCTCAAGCCAGGCCTGCATCGCAGCGGTTGAACGGGGCTCCGAGGGCTCGCCGCCGGGAAAGGCGACACACCAGACGGCGTCGGCTGCCGCGGCGAGCGCCGTCGGGGTCGGGGTGGATTGTCGTTCCGCGGCCGCCGCGTCGGACCGCTCTGGTGGCCCGCCGACAGCCGCTCCGGCCGCCTGCTCCGGCCGATCCCCGGCCGGGAGGCCCGGCTCGACGAAGAACTTCGCTCCGCACATCGGGCAACGGACGCGGAGGCCGGCGAAGCGATCCTTGAGCTTGGTGCGGTGTCCGTTGGGACAGAACGAGACGATCCCCATGCCACTTCCCCGTGTCTTCTCGGAACCTTTCGGCCGGCGTGCTGCCGCCGCCGGAGGGGCGACGGCTCGCTGCTGGCAGCTCGATCCCGCAGACTGAACCTGACGACGCGATCGACCGGCCCGGCCCCCGATATGATATGGATTCTGTTCTCCCTGACCGCTCAGGTGCTGCGAGCCCACCATGCCGTCTGCGAAACCGACGTCCAAGTCTGCCACCGAACCCGCCGAAGAGGAGGACGGCCCAGCCGAAATCGCGATCGTCGGCGATCTGACCGACAATGCGGCCGACCTGATCGACAAACTACTCGGGGTCGAGCCGGGCGGCGCATGCACGATTTACTTCGATTCGCCCGGCGGCAACCCCTATACGGCCAACTCGCTGGTGACGATCCTGCGGCTCCGCGGGTTGCGGGCCACCGGCATCGTGACGGGGGAATGCTCCTCCGCCGCCGTCTGGCCCTTCGCTGCCTGCGACCGCCGGCTGGTCACCTCGGCCAGCGTGCTGTTGTTCCACCCGATGAAGTGGCAAAGCGAGGAGCAGATCGGCATCCGGGAGGCGGCCGAGTGGTCGCGGCACTTCACAACGCTCGAGCAGGAAATGGACCAGCTGCTGATCGACCTTTTCGGCGGCGAGCAGCATGCCGGCGACGTCGTCCGCGGCTGGTGCCGGGAGCACCGCTACGTCACCGGCCGCGACCTGGCCGCGGCCGGGTTTGCCGAGTTGATCGACCTCGCCCCGCTTCCGGGCCTGTCTGCCGAGTCGCCCGATCATTGACCGCAATAGTCGATCACTCGGGCGATCTCACTTTTGAGATCGCGACGGGCGATGATCCGATCGACGAAGCCGTGGTCGAGTAGAAATTCACTCGTCTGAAATCCGGTGGGCAGCTCAACCCGGATCGTTGCCTTGATCGTTCGCGGGCCGGCGAACCCGATCAACGCCCGCGGTTCGGCAAAGACGAGGTCGCCGAGCGAGGCGAAGCTCGCCGCGACGCCGCCCATCGTCGGATTGGTGAGAACCGAGATAAACAGACCGCCGGCAGTGGAGTAGCGGGCCAGTGCCGCGGACACCTTGGCCATCTGCATCAGCGACAGAATTCCCTCATGCATCCGGGCGCCGCCGCCGGAGGCGCTGATGATGATCAGCGGCAGCCGCTGGTCGGTTGCCCGCTCGACCAGTCGGGTCAGCCGTTCGCCGACAACGCTCCCCATGCTGCCCATGATGAACGATGAGTCGGTTACCCCGCAGGCCACCCGCCGGGCCCGGATCATGCCGGTTCCGGTGAGGGCGGCGTCGGAGAGCCCGGTTCGCTTTTGTTCAGCGACGATCCGCGCCGCATAGGGTTTTTTGTCGGCAAAGCCGAGGGGGTCGGTCGGCCGGAGCTGCCCGTCCCACTCCTCGAAGGTGCCGGGGTCGAAGAGCTGCTCGACCCGCTGCCGCGCCGAGACGTACCAGTGGAAGCCGCACTGCGGGCAGACGTTGAGCAGCTGCTCGGCCTCTTTGCGGTAGATCGTCGCCTTGCAGCCGCCGCATTTCAGCCAGAGACCCTCGGGCACTCCTCGCTTGGGCTGCGGCCCAGCCCGCCG
This sequence comes from uncultured Chitinophagaceae bacterium, assembly GCA_964541275.1. GTDB lineage: Bacteria > Planctomycetota > Planctomycetia > Pirellulales > UBA1268 > UBA1268. Next base: position 12,540 of record CAZIQV010000003.1, read on the forward strand.
CGGGCCCGATGTCGCCCGAGGCGAGGCCTCAAGCGGGGCGGCCGTCGCCGGGTCGACGTCGGGTTTGCCGCCGGTTTTCGTTGACTGCCGCTGTGTCATGCCTGCTCTACGGTCCTGCCGCCGGGTCTCCGCCCGGTCCGCAGACCGGCACCGCTCGTGCGCTGTCGATGAAGAACGCTGTCCACCGCTGTTTCCACTCGGGGCAACGGCCGAAACCGCCGGGGTTTTCGGGGTCGCCGATCGCCGCATCCTTCGGCGGCAGACCTTCTCGGGCAGATCTTCTCCCGCAGATCGTCTGTCCGGCCTTTTAAAAAAGATTACCAATTCTTTCCGGAACGTCGCCAATCCGCTTTTCAGCGGCCCGCCGCCGCGGCCCGAGCGAGTGTCTGAAGTTCGCGAATCGCGATGGCGTAGTCGGGGCTGCGGATCACGGCGCTCCCGGCAACGATCAGCTCAGCCCCCGCCCCCGCCGCCGGCCCGATCGTCGCGGTGGAAATGCCGCCGTCAACACCGAGTCGCAACGCGAGCCCGCGGCGGTCGCGAAGGGTGCGTAGCTGGTTGAGCTTCTCGAGCGACGCCGGCAGGAACGCCTGGCCGCCGTAGCCTGGCTCGACGCTCATCACCAGCACCCCGGCGGCGGCATCGAGCAGCGGCTCAACCCGGTCGACCGGGGTTTCAGGGCTGATTGCCAGGTGTGGCTGCCCTCCGGCGGCGGCGATCGCGGCGAGTGTCTCCCGGGGCTCGGCGAGGCCCTCGGCGTGCACGGTGACGATGTCGCCGCCAGCCCGGGCGTAGTCGGCTGCGGTGCGGTCAGGTGCCGCGATCATCAGGTGCACCTCCACCGGCACGGTCGCTGCCCGGCGGACCGCCTCGACGACCACGAGGCCGTAGGTCAGCTGCGGCACGAAACAGCCGTCCATCACGTCGAGGTGAATCGCCCGGGCCCCGGCCGCCTCAAGCCTGGCTACCTCGTCGGCGAGGTGGCCGAAGTCGCACAGGAGCAGCGCCGGCAGCACGATCGGGCCATCCGTCAGCAGGCCGGCGGCGGGTCGGGCGGAAGCGGGCATTGCCGGCGGTAGACTCAGAAGGGCGTGAGGCGGGCGACGTCGCAACTATATCAGAGAGCACCGCCGCTCCGGGCCGGCGGTCGAACGAGCACGCTGGAGGATTGCGTCGATGACCGACAACGTGACGGTGGCCAGCGGGCTGCCCACCGGCCTCTCCGCCGCATCGCGGCAGGCCATCGAAACGCGGGTGCAAGAACTCGGTCGCCAGCTGCTCGAGGAGGCGCGGGCGGTGCAGCCGACCGCCGCTTCGTCGGAGTGGTGGCTCGACCGGGCGGGCGACTGGGCTCTGCATGACGATGCCCTGAAGGTGCGGCTGTTCCGACTGATCGATTGCATGCCGATGCTTCACGATGCCGGGGCGATCGACCGGCACCTGCGGGAGTATTTCGACGACGACACCCTCGGCCGGCTGCCGACCGCGATCCGGCTCGGGCTTCAGGCGGCCCGCCAGGGGCTGCTGGCGCCGGTGGCGGCGGTGGCCGTGCGGGCGGCCACCCACGCCCAGGCTCGACGATTCATCGCCGGTACGAACGCAGCGGAGGTGGCGGCGGCAGCCCTCGCCGAGCGGCGGAAGCTGCGGGCCTTCACCCTCGACCGGCTCGGAGAGGCGGTCGTCAGCGACCGGGAGGCCGATGCCTACGCCGCCGACGCGGCGGAGCTTCTTCATGCGCTCCCGCCCGTCGCCGCGGAGTGGCCGCCTGAGCCCCTCCTTGACGAAGGCCCCGAGGGGCCGCTGCCGAGGGTCAACCTGTCGCTGAAGCTCTCGGCCCTCGACAGCCAGTTCGACGCGATCGACCCGGCCGGGACGATGGCCCGCGTCAGCGGCCGGCTGCGGCCGCTCTGGCGGTTGGCTCGGCAGCGAGGGGCCCATGTGCAGATCGACATGGAAGACTACGCGACGAAGGATCTCACCCTCGCGATCTTCAAAGCGTTGGCGGAAGACGCGGAATTTTGCGACTGGCCCGACTGCGGCGTCGTCGTGCAGTGTTACCTCAAGGATGCCCACCGCGACCTCCTCGACCTGTCGGCCTGGGCGCAGCGGCGAGGCACCCCGGTGACGATCCGTCTGGTTAAGGGCGCCTACTGGGATGCCGAGAAGATCCACGCCGCCGCCGCCGGCTGGCCGGTGCCTGTCTGGGAGCAGAAGTCGGCGACCGACCGGTGCTACGAGGAGGCGACAACGTTTCTGCTCGAGCAGTCCCGATTTCTCCGGCCCGCCCTCGGCAGTCACAATCTTCGCTCGCTCGCCCACGGGATGGCGGTGGCGGAACACCTCGGTCGCGACCGTCGCAGCCTTGAGATCCAGATGCTCTACGGCATGGCCGATCCCGAGAAGGCAGCCGTCGCCGCGGCCGGCTGGCGGGTGCGGGTCTATATGCCGTACGGCGAACTCGTTCCGGGCATGGCCTACCTCGTGCGGCGACTGCTGGAAAATGCCTCAAACGACTCCTTTTTGCGGGCCGGGTTTCACGACGCCGCCGCGGCCGGGCAGCTGCTCGCCCCGCCGCCGGCGGCCGCGCAGCCCGCCACCCCGGATCTGGTGGACTCGAAACTGGCAGACCGCGGTTTTCAGAACGAACCGCTGACCGACTTTGCCACGTCGACGGCCCGGAGCGGCTTCGCCTCCGCCATTGATCGTTGCCGGGAAACCTTGGCAGCAGGCCCCGTCGCGGTGCCGGTGGTGATCGACGGCGTCGCCGAACCGACCGCGGCGACCTTTTCCCGGCAGGATCCCTCCGACATTTCCCGCACCGTCGCCGTCGTCGCGGCGGCCTCCGCCGATCAGGCCCGCCGGGCAGTCGCCGCGGCCGCCGCCGCCTTCGACCGCTGGCGGGAAGTCGGGTTCGCCGGTCGGGCCGGCCTGCTCAGGAAGCTCGCCGGGCTGCTCCGGCGGGATCGGTTTGAGCTTGCCGCGACCCAGGTGTTCGAGGTGGGCAAATCCTGGCGGGAAGCCGACGCCGACGTCGCCGAGGCGATCGACTTCTGCGAGTACTACGCCGAAGAAGCCACGCGGCTGGCCGCGGGCTGGCGGGTCGACGTCCCGGGCGAGGAAAATGTCAACAGTGACCGTCCCCGCGGGGTGACGGTGGTGATTGCGCCGTGGAACTTTCCGCTGGCAATCCTGACCGGCATGACGACTGCGGCACTGGTCGCGGGCAATCCCGTCGTGATGAAGCCGGCGGAGCAGTCGTCCTTAACCGCCTACCGGCTCCACCTGCTGCTGCTGGAGGCGGGCGTGCCGCCGGCCGCAGTCGCGCTGTTGCCCGGCCGCGGCGAGCAGGTCGGCCCGGTCCTGGTGGCCGATCCCCAGACAGCGGTGATCGCCTTCACCGGTTCGCGGGCGGTCGGCCTTGAGATCAACCGGCTGGCGGCCGAAGCGACTGCCCGTGGCGGGAGGCTGATCAAGCGGGTGATCTGCGAACTCGGCGGTAAGAACGCGATCATCGTCGACGACGACGCCGATCTCGATGAAGCGGTGCTGGCGGTGGTCGACAGCGGCTTCGGCTTTCAGGGGCAGAAGTGCTCGGCCTGTTCTCGTGTGATTGTGCACGAGGCGGTCTCGGAGATTTTTCTCAGTCGGCTCGCCGCGGCGGTCGAAAGCCTTCGGCTGGGACCGGCGGATGACCCCGGCAGCCGGATCGGGCCGCTGGTTGACGAAGAGGCCTGCAACCGCGTCAGGCGAACGATCGCGGCCGGCCGCGCGTCGGCCCGGCTGGTGGCTGCCGTCGACGCCGGCGAGCTTGCCGAGCAGGGCTGGTTTGTCGGGCCGCACCTCTTCGCTGACGTCGACCCGGCCGGTCCTCTCGGCCAGGAGGAGATCTTCGGGCCGGTCGTTGCGGTCCTCCGGGCCCGCCATTTCGACGAGGCGATCGACCTGGCCAACGGCACCCCCTACGCATTGACCGCCGGGGTCTTCTCTCGGAGCCCGGCTCACCTGCAGCAAGCCGGTGACCGGCTTGAGGCGGGCAACGTCTACCTCAACCGCGGGATCACCGGCGCCTTCGTTCGGCGGCAGCCCTTTGGGGGCTATCGGCTCTCCGGCGGCGGCAGCAAAGCGGGCGGGCCTGATTATCTCCGGCAGTTCCTCATCCCCAGAACCGTTACCGAAAACACCCTCCGCCGAGGCTTCGCACCGGCAACCTCTGCCGGCTGAGCAGTCCGCTCATGAAACACTTACATCGCGGCGGTAGCACATCCGCGGTATAAAGGGGACTTTTTGGCGGCAACCTTGCTCAAGACCGTGTCATCGTCGTTCCCCCCAGCCTGTTCCTAAATTTGGAGAATCCCGCCGATGCGACTCATCGCGACCCGCGTCTGCCTTGCCGCCTGGCTGGTCGTGGCAGCCTCCGCTGCCGCCTGCGGCGAAGACCTCGACCCGGCGCTCAAGCCATACGCCAAGGTCGCCG
>CAZIQV010000003.1:17023-23649 GCA_964541275.1 uncultured Chitinophagaceae bacterium
CCGGGGCGGAGTCCGCATCGTTCCCCCCAGCCTGTTCCTGAACTTGGAGAATCCCGCCGATGCGACTCATCGCGACCCGCCTGCCGACCCGCGTCTGCCTTGCCGCCTGTCTGGTCGTGGCAGCTTCAACTGCCGCCTGCGGCGAAGACCTCGACCCCGCGCTCAAGCCATACGCCAAGGTCGCCGGCGAGGTCTCAGGATCACTGAAATGCGTCGGCTCCGACACGATGAACAACCTCATCGCCCTCTGGTCGGAAGGATTTAAAAAATACTACCCGAGCGTCCGCGAAGGCATCGAGGGAAAGGGATCGTCTTCGGCGCCGCCGGCATTGATGGAGGGGACGAGCACCTTCGGACCGATGAGCCGGAATTGGAAGCCGTCGGAAATCGATGCCTTCAAAGACAAGTTTGGCTATCCGCCGACGGTCGTTCCGACGTCGATCGACATGCTCGCCGTGTATGTGCATAAGGACAACCCGATCGCCGGGCTGTCGCTTCAGCAGGTCGACGCGATCTTTTCAAAAAACCGCAACGGCGGGGTTCGCGAAGCGATTACGACCTGGGGCGAACTCGGCCTTGAAGGCAGTTGGAAAGACAAGCCGATCAGTCTTTACGGCCGCAATTCTGCGAGCGGGACCTACGGCTATTTCAAGGAGCACGCCCTTTTCAAGGGCGATTTCAAGCCGACGGTGAAGGAACAGCCCGGCAGTTCTTCAGTCGTACAATCGGTGGCCAGCGACAAGTACGGCATCGGCTACAGCGGGATCGGTTACAAGACGGCCGATGTCCGCGCGATCCCGCTCGGCGTGAAACTGGGTGGAGCACTGGTCCCCCCGGAACCGGCCAACGCCTATTCCGGAGAATATCCGCTGTCGCGATTTCTCTACGTCAGCGTCAACTACAAGCCGGGCAGCCAACTCGACCCGCTCCGCCGCGAGTTCATCCGCTATGTGCTCAGCAGCACCGGTCAGGCCGACGTCCTGAAAGATGGATACCTGCCGATCACTGCACCGATCGCCAAGCGGAGCCTCGCTGCCCTCGGCATCGAGTGACGAAGTAATGGCCCCGCGGGCGGCCGGGCCGGGCGGCGATGGACCGCCCGGCGGGCGGCCGGTACAACGGGAGCATCGGGCCGCTGGTTCGACAGCGACAGCGGCCTCCGATCGCCTGCCGGCCTCCAGCCGGAGAGGCTGCGTTTGAGTTTCCAGTTGACGGCAGCGACGCCAGTTCTATGACCGAGCCGCCGACATTCACGGGAAGACGGCGGCCGGTCCAGACCCGTGTCGGGGTGCTTTTCGGTGATCGTTTGGCCCGCCTGCTGATTACCCTCGGCGGGCTGGGAACCATCGCTGCGGTGCTCCTTGTCGGCGTCTTCCTGCTGGCCGTCGCGGTGCCGCTGTTTTCAGCCGCGCGGCTCCAGTTCGATCACCGCCTCGCAGCACCCCGCGGTGCGGCCGGTTCGCTGGCCGCCGGCTGCGATGAGTCGGGGGAGCTGGCCTGGTTCTGCAACCGCCGGCGAATCGATGTCGTCGATCTCCGGTCGGGACGTCTCCTGCTCTCTCGGGCGGCAGCAGACTGCGGGCTCGACGGCGTGACGGCGATTCGGTCCCTGCCGATCGGCCGCGAGGCGGTTGCCGGCTATGCCGACGGCACGATCCGCAGCGGTCGCCTGGGTCTGAAGTCCGCCTTTGCGCCGGTGGCCGACCTCCCGGCCGCGGCGGCAGGACTGCCGGCGGGAGCGGCGGTGGCCAGCGGCGATGCGGTCTACCTCCGCAATGCCAACGGAACGACGACCCGGATCACCCTCGAAGCCGATTTCTCCGGGCATGCGTCCAGCGCCTTGTCGGAGCCGATTGTCGATGTCGACCTCGCGCTGCTTTCGGCCGGGCCCTGCATCGCTGCGGTCGATGCAGCCGGCAGCATCCGAGTTGAAAAGCTCTCCTCCCGCCGCAACCTCCTCACCGACGAGGTGATCACGACAGCCGACGGCTCGACAATCTCCCCGGGGGACGAGCGGCAGCGGCCGGGATTTCTCCGGCTGTCGGGGCTCGGCGACCAGCTGTTTGCGTTTGACTCCCGGGGGCGGTTCACCCGGTACCTGATTCGAGATGTTGGTCGGCCGGAGGCCCTCGAGCGGGGCGATCTGCTCAACGGGTCGGCGACGGTCACCGCGGTCACCCGGCTCTTTGGGGGCTCGGCATTCGTCGTCGGCGACGATCGCGGAACGGCGCGGCTGCTGTTTACCACGCGGGCCGACGCGACTTCTGCTGACGGCCTGGCGACCGTGGCAGCGAAAACCTTCCAACCCGGAGCGGGCGGCCGGTCGGCCGCGGCGATCACAGCGGTGGTGGCATCGGCCCGCTCCCGGCTCTTTGGCCTTGCCCGCGCAGACGGGTCGATCGACCTGCTCCAGGCGACGAACGGATCGCGGCTGCTCCGCATCGCGCCGGGCGGGGAGCCGGCCCGCCGGCCGGCCGACCAGTTGCTGCTGGCGCCCCGCGAGAATCGCCTGGTCGCCGCGACCACCGCGGGCCTTGATGTCTGGACCTTCGATGCCGGCTACCCCGAGGTCTCGCTGCGAGCCCTCTTTGGGCAGCTCTGGTATGAAAACTATCCCGAGCCGGTCTACGCCTGGGAGACGACGGGCCATGAGTCGTTCGAGCCGAAACTCAGCCTCGTGCCGCTCGTCTTCGGGACGATCAAAGCAACGCTGTTTTCGATGCTCTTCGCGACACCGATCGCCCTGCTGGCGGCGATTTATGCCAGCCAGTTCATGCATGCCCGCTGGAAGGCGCGGATCAAGCCGACGATCGAGATGATGGCCAGCCTGCCGAGCGTGGTCCTCGGCTTTGTCGCCGGTTTGATCTTCGCGCCCTTGATCGAGCAAGGCGTCATGGTCTTTCTGGCCTGTTTTTTCACCGTGCCATTGACGCTCCTGCTGGGGGCCCACCTCTGGCAGCTCTGGCCTTCGGGCTGGCGGAGTCGGGTCGCGGGCTGGCGGTTCGGCGTGGTTGTCCTGGTGGCGTTGCCGGCGGGACTCGCGGCCGGCTGGCTCGCCGCCGCGCCGGCCGAGCGGCTGCTTTTCGGCGGCGACATCTTTGCCTGGCTCAACGGCCGGGGGGGAAGCGGGTGGGGAGGCTGGGTGATCGCGTCGATTCCCCTGGCAGGAATCGCCGCCGCGTTTCTGCTCAGCCGGTTCGTCAACCCCTGGCTGCGGGGCCGCAGTAGCGGCTGGAGTCATCGCCGTACGGCGGGGGTCTCCCTGCTTGCCTGCCTGCTTGGGGTCGCGGGGACGGTCCTGATCGCCGCAGCGGCCGCGACCTTTTTCGACGCCCTTCGGCTCGATACCCGCGGCGGTCTGTTTGGGACCTACGTGCAGCGGAATGCGATCGTGGTGGCGATCGGGATGAGCTTTGCGATCATCCCGCTCGTCTTCACGATCGCCGACGACGCCTTGTCGAGTGTGCCTGACCACCTTCGCAGTGCGTCGCTCGGCGCCGGGGCAACCCCGTGGCAGACGACAGTCCGGGTGATCGTCCCGGCGGCCACGAGCGGGCTGTTCTCGGCGGTGATGATCGGCCTCGGCCGGGCGGTCGGCGAAACGATGATCGTCCTGATGGCGGCCGGCAACACGCCGCTGATGGGCTGGAATGTCTTCAACGGTTTTCAGACGCTTTCGGCGGCCATCGCCACCGAACTGCCTGAGGCGGCCCGGGGCTCGGCCCACTACCGGGTGCTGTTCCTCGCCGCCGTGCTGCTCTTTGCGATGACCTTCGCCGTCAACACGATTGCTGAACTGGTGCGGCAGCGGTTCCGGAGGAGGTCGCATGAGCTTTAGCCGTCACCGTGACCGACCAGCCGCCGCCGACCGCGGAGGGCAGGGGATGTTCCCCGGAGCGCTGAGCCAGCTGCGGCGGCGGGGCGTGCGGTCGCCGTTTTCAAGCCTCGCGGCCCACGGCGAGCCCTGGGTCTGGCTGACAGCCGGCTCGCTGGCGATCGCCAGCCTGATGATTGTCGGCCTGCTCGCCTTCATCGCGGTTCGCGGGGCGGCGACCTTCTGGCCCCGGCCGCTGCTGGCGGTGAGTCTCGTCGACGGTGGCCGGCTGCTCGGGGAGGTCACCGACGGAGAGCCGGCGGCCGAAGCATCGACGTCGGAGCGTCGTCGCGACTCCCGCCGACTGCTGCGGACGGCCAACTTTGAGCTCACGGGTGAACATTTCCGCTGGGTCGACGACTCGGCAATCGCGGCGATCGAGCGGCCGCTCTGGGCGACCGCCGTTGAACGGCTCGAAGGGGGCCGCTTCCACGGCTTCCCGGTGCGGCTGCTGCGGTCGGGTGAGCCGGTGGCCGAGGGCCCGGCAGCCGCCTGGGACGAGTATCTGCGGGTCCGGCCTGCGATCCGCCGCCGCTACGCCGAGGCGGCCCGGTTGAATCGGCACGAACGCGGCGACCTGCAGCGGGAACTCCGAACTGCCCGGCTGGCTGTCGTGTCGGCTGAACTCGACTCCGGCGCCGGTTCGCCGGCCGTCGCTGCGGCGGCGTCGCGGGAGGCCGAGGTCGCCGCCCGGGTTGCCAGCCGGTCGCGAGAACTCGACACCCGCACCAGCGCGCTGCGGAACGAGAACCGGGAGTGGAGCTTTGAATTCGAGACCGCCGACGGAACGGCGGTGACCCTACCGCTGGAACAGATGGTGCAGGCCTGGCAGCCGAACCGGCTCGGCTTTTTTGGCAAGCTCGAAGTCTACGGCGACCGGTGGTGGGAGTTCCTTTCCGACGATCCCCGCGAGGCCAACAGCGCCGGTGGCGTCTTTCCGGCGATCTGGGGAACCGTCGCGATGACGCTGATCATGGCCTTGTTGGTCGCCCCATTCGGCGTGCTCGCTGCCCTCTACCTGCGGGAGTATGCCGCCTCCGGGCCGCTGACCTCGACCGTGCGAATCGCGATCAACAACCTCGCGGGGGTGCCGAGCATCGTCTATGGGGCCTTCGGGCTCGGCTTCTTCTGCTACGGCGTCGGCGGCCGGATCGACGAGCTGTTTTTCCGGGCCAGCCTGGTGGCCGACAACCAGCCGACCTTCGGCACCGGGGGTCTGCTCTGGGCCGCCCTCACGCTTGCGCTTTTGACCCTGCCGGTGGTGATCGTGGCGACCGAGGAGGCCCTGGCGGCCGTCCCTAACTCGATGCGGGAGGGCTCGTACGCCTGCGGGGCGAGCAAGTGGCAGACGATTCGCCGAATCGTCCTGCCGCGGGCGTTGCCCGGCATCATGACCGGCCTGATTCTGGCGATGGCCCGCGGGGCCGGCGAGGTCGCCCCGCTGATGCTCGTCGGCGTCAAGAAACTCGCGCTCGATCTGCCGATCGACGGCACCTTTCCCTTTGTCCATCCCGAGCGGGAGTTCATGCATCTGGCGTATCTGATTTACGATGTTGGATTTCAGAGCCCGAACAGTCAGGCGGCCAAGCCGATGGTCTTCACGATCACCTTCCTGTTGGTGGCGATCATCGCCCTGCTGAACATCGCCGCGATCTTCATCCGTTCGCGGCTGAAACGCCGGTATGTGATGCAGCAGTTTTGAGCCGCGATTCCCGCCGAGAACCGCCCCGATGACCAGCGTCGACACCAGCTCCCAGCCGACTCCGCCACTGCCGCCTGCAACCGACCGCCTGCAGGCGGTCGCCAGCGGCCTCGAGGTGCCTTCGGAGGTTCACGAGAAGGTGCAGGAGGAGACCCCGGTCCTGGAGATCGACCGGTTCAATCTCTGGTACGGCACCAAGCAGGCCCTCCACGGCATTTCAATGCCGATTCCCCACAACCAGGTCACGGCGTTGGTCGGTCCGAGCGGCTGCGGCAAGTCGACGCTGCTGCGGAGCGTCAACCGTCTTAACGACCTCGTTCAAAGCGTGCGGATCACCGGCGACATGCGGCTCAACGGCGACTCGATCTACGACCCGCGAATGGATGTGATCGATCTCCGGAAGCGGATGGGGATGGTCTTTCAGAAGCCGAATCCCTTCCCGATGAGCATCTACGAGAATGTCGTCTATTCGCTGCGAATCGACGGCGAGCGGAACCGGGGCGTGCTCGACGAGGTCTGCGAACTCAGCCTCCGGGGTGCTGCCCTCTGGGAGGAGGTCAAGGACCGGCTCCACGAGACCGCCCTTGGCCTTTCCGGTGGGCAGCAGCAGCGGCTCTGTATCGCCCGGGCGATCGCCGCCGAGCCCGAGGTGTTGCTGCTCGACGAACCCTGCTCGGCTCTCGACCCGATTGCCACCGGCAAAGTCGAGGACCTGATCCAGGAACTGCGGGGCCGCTATTCGGTGCTGATGGTGACCCACAACATGCAGCAGGCCAGCCGCACCAGCGACTACACCGCGTTTATGTATCTCGGGCGGCTGATCGAGTACGGTCCGACGTCTGACATCTTTACCAAGCCTGTGCTCCGGGAGACCGAGTCGTACGTCACCGGTCGATTCGGCTGATGGCAGCGACACTCCCGGCTCTGCCACCGGCACCCACCGATGAGGCATTCCGATGCGGCATATCGAGCGGCAGATCGGCCATCTCAAGGAGAAAATCCTCCGGGTCGGCACTCTGGTTGAAGAGGCGATTTCAAAGTCGATCACGG
>CAZIQV010000004.1:0-22095 GCA_964541275.1 uncultured Chitinophagaceae bacterium
CAGTACCTGCTTCGCGACCTGCTCGTCCGTGACGCCGATGTGGCAGTCGTCGTCCGGCCGACCCGCGCCGCCGACGCGCGGAGCCGGATCGATGCGGTAATGGACCGTTGGGAGCGGCTGGCCGGGCGGTCGCTCAAGCGACCGGTTGTCTTGGCCGGAGATCTCGCCGCTGCGGGCCTGGGGCTCTCCGCCGCGGAGCGGCGTTGGCTGAGCAGTTGCTGTGGTTCGGTGCTGCACAACGCCGCCAGCCTGTCGTTTGTCACCGGCGGGCCGCGGGACGAGGAACCGTGGCGGGGAAATGTCGGCGGCACGGCAAACGTCGTTGAACTCGCCCGCGAGTGCGGCATTCCCCGGTTTCACCAGGTCTCGACCGCCTACGTCTGCGGTCTGCGGAACGGCCGCATCCGCGAGCAGGACCTCGACTGCGGCCAGCAATTCGGCAACGACTACGAAGCGAGCAAACGTGAAGCGGAGCAGATCGTCCGGTCGGCAGGCTTTCCCGAACCGCCGACGGTCCTCCGGCCGGCGATCATCATCGGGGATTCCCGGACGTCTTACACCAGCACCTTTCACGGCTTTTACACACCGCTGCGGGTGATGTCGGCTCTGCTGCCGACACTCTCCGGGCTGCCGCCGATTCCCGAATCGCTCTGGATGGCGGCGCTTGGCCTCGCCGGCGGCGAGGCGAAAAACCTCGTGCCCGTCGACTGGGTCTCGCGGGTGGCTACCCACATCGTGGCCGACCCACGGTGGCACGGCCGCACCTATCACCTCACCCCGGCCAACCGGGTGCCGGTCCGGGAGATCGCCAAGGTCACCCGGGAAAGCATCATGGCCCGGCTCGACCGGGAACCTCACGATGCGGCCGGCAGGCGTCCGGCTGCGGAGGCCGCCGCCGCGTTGCCCGAGCGGTTCGCCGCCGCGTTCCGCGAGCAGATGGCAACCTACGCCGCGTACTGGCGGGACGACCCGGAGTTCGACACGACCAACACGACCGAGGCTGCCGCCGACCTTCCCTGTCCGGTCGTCGATGCCGCGATGCTCCGGCGGCTCTGCGACTTTGCCCTCGAGGCGAACTTCGGCTGGCCCCGACCCCGGCCCCCGGTGGCGGCCTTCGATGTTGAGCGGGATCTGCCCTGCCAGCCGTCCCCGTCGAGCCCGCCGGCCGCGGCTGGATCTGCCCGGCTTGAGGTCTCAGGCACCGGTGGCGGCATCTGGTCGCTCGACCCGGACCAGCTGCAACCGGCGGTCGGCCGACCGGAATCTGACACCGCCCGGATCAGGCTCTCAAGTGAAACACTCGACGAGATTTCCCGAGGCGATCTCTCGGCGGCCCACGCCTTTCGCCGGGGAAGACTGGCGGTCTTCGCGGCTCGGCCCGAGGCCGCCGCCAGCCTTGTCGCGGCCGTCGAACGGCTGGCCCGCCAGCGGAAGGATGTGACGCCATGATCGCGCAGGGAGACGCCGGTGCCGCAGCCGGCACCGCGACGAGGGTCGCCGTGATCGGGATGGCCTGCCGGTTGCCGGGGGGCGACTCGCTCGACGAACTCTGGCAGACGATTGAGTCGGGACGTTCACTGGTGGCACCGATCCCGGCGGCGCGGCTCAACCGCGACCTGCTCTACGACCCGACGCCGGGACGGCTCGCCAAGACCTACGTCGACATCGCCTGCCTGCTCGACCGCTGGGGGCCCCGGCCGGACAGCCGGCTGCCCGAGCCGTTTCGCAACCATCCCGAACCGGCCTTCTCCACCGCCTGCGACGTCGCCCTGGAGGCAGCGGCCGCGGCCGGGTTCGACCCCTTCGACATGCCCAGTCGCAACGGGGGCGTCTTCGTCGGGCACACCCGCTCCAGCGGTCTGGCGGGCGATCTCGCCTGCTTCGCGGAGATCGAGCAGGTGGCCGAGGTGCTGCGGAATCTGCCGGCGGTGGCAACGCTGCCAGCTGCGGCGGGTGACCGGCTCGTCGAGGGCCTGGTGAGCGAGGTTCGCCGCCGCACCCGCGGCCGGGATGCCGACGGCGGTCCGGTGCTGGGGGCGGCGTCGGCTGCCCGCCTGCCGGCCAACCTGCTCGGCTTCGACGGGCCGGCGATCGCCTTCAACGCCGCCTGCGCGTCGTCGCTCCAGGCGGTCGTTCACGGGGTCCGGGCGATCGAGACCGGCCGGCTTGAGATGGCCCTCGTCGGCGGCGTCTCTTACTGCCACTCCGACACGCTCGCGTTGTTTTCCCAGGCCCGGTCGCTCAGCGCCAGCGGGAGCCGGCCCTGGGATGCCGCCGCCGACGGACTCGTCGTCGGCGAGGGGGTGGTGATGCTCCTGCTCTGCTCGCTGGAGCAGGCTGTCGCCAACCGCTGGCCGGTGCGGGCGGTGATTCGCGGCTGCGGCCTCTCCTCTGACGGCCGGGGCCGCAGCCTCTGGGCGCCGCGGCGAGAGGGCCAGGTCACCGCGATGAGGCGGGCCCACGAGTGGCTCGATGACGGGGTGCCGCTGCAGTATCTCGAAGCCCATGCGACCTCAACGACCCTCGGCGACAGTACCGAGGTCGAGGCGATGACCGAAGCCCTCGCCGACCGGGTGCCGCCCGGCGGCCGAATTCCCCTGGGCAGCATCAAGGGCAACATCGGTCACACGCTCGAAACCGCCGGCGCCGCCGGGCTGCTGCGGGCCATTCTCGCCCTGCAGCACGGCGTCGTGCCGCCGGTGGCCAACTGCCGAGAGCCGACCGCGGCGATTGCCTGGGACGAGGTCCCCTTCCGGCTGCCGCAATCGGCCGAGCCGTGGCGGCCGCTCCGGCCGGGCATGCCCCGCCGGGCCGCCGTCAACGCCTTTGGGATTGGCGGACTCAACGCCCATGTCGTGATCGACGAGCCGCTGCCGGTTCGCCCGCGTTCTTTTCCAGCCGGCGGCCGGATCCCGCCGCCTCCGAGCCCCGCGACCCGGCCGACGGTCGCGGCGGCCGACCGGGCCGCCGAGCCGATCGCCGTCGTCGGTGCCGGTGCGGTGCTGCCCGGGGCGTTGACCTACGCCGCCTTCTGCGAACTCGTGGCGGGCGACACCGATCCCAAAAGCGAGGTGCCGCCGGAACGCTGGCAGGCTGCCCGGTTTCTGCGGCCCGGTCAGCGGGGGCCGGCGAGCAGTCCGGTCAGCCGGGGCGGGTTTGTCAACGGATTCGCCTACGACTGGAAACGCCACAAGATTCCCCCAAAGCAGATCGCCCAGGCGAGCCCGCTGCAGTTCATGATTCTCGACGCCGTCGATCGGGCGTTGCACGGGGAGGACGGCGGGACAACCCGGTTCGACGGCTTGCGACACCGCACCGGCGTCGTCGCCGGAACGTTGTTTGGCGGCGAGTTTGCCACCTCGCTGCAGCTCGGCCTGCGGCTGCCTTGGTTTCGCCAGCTGCTCGAGCGGCTCCTCGCCGCCGAGGGCCTCGACGCGTCGCAGCGGCACGCATTGCTCGAGGCGTTTCAGGCGCGCTTTCTCGAGCGGTTTCCGGCTCTGCTCGACGAGACCGGCAGCTTTACCGCCAGCAGCCTCGCCAGCCGCATCACCAAGACCTTTGACCTTGGCGGCGGCGGCGTGGCGATCGACGCCGGGATCACGGCGGCGGCGGCGGCGTTGCTCTCAGGCGTCGACCAGCTGCGATCCGGCGACAACGACCTGATGATCTGCATTGCCGCCCACCAAGACATGAGCATCAACCGCTACGCGACGATGGCGCTGCTCGGGCTGGTTGACGAACAGACCGGCCCCGCCCCGCTTGACGCGGCGGCCCGTGGCTTCCTGCCGGCCGAGGGCTGCGGCGTGCTGCTGCTTCGCCGGCTTGCCGCCGCCCAGGCGGCTGGCGACCCGGTGCTCGCGGTGATCCGCGGCGTTGGCGCCGGTACCGATGCCGCCTGCTGGCGGGCCTGCCGCAAGGCAGCTGCCCGCGGCCTCGCCGAGGCGGGGCTGAACCCCGACGGCGTCGGCGGTTTTGAATGGCTCGGAACGGGTGATGCCGACCTCGATGCCGAGGAACTCGAAGGGCTCGCCCGGGCCTACGGAGCCCCGCCGGCCGCCGGGCCTCGCCCGCTGACGACGCCGCTGGCCCGCTTTGGCCACGCCGCCGGCGCCGCGGCGATGATCCCGCTGCTCGAAGCGGTCGCCGCGGTTGGCAGCGGCCAGCTGCCGGCTGCCTTTGGGCTCGACCGGCCCGGCGAGACCGCGGCGGCCCACCGCCGGCTCTGCGAACCCGCCCGGGAAAAGGCAGCGCGGCTCCCGGGGCCCGAACCGGTCGTCGCCGTGCATGTCGGCGGGGTTCGCGACACCGCCTTCCACGTCATCCTTTCAGCAGCCCCCTCGGCGGCTGGACTCGACCCCGAGCTCGAATCAAGATCGCCCGAACACAGCGAGCCACCGGCGGACCGCAGTCCGGCGGCCGGCGGTTTCCCTCCCGACTCCCAGGAGAATCGATCGATGCAGGACCAGCGGTTTCAGCGGCAGGCACCGCCGCAGCAGGGCTTTCCGCACCACTTCGACGCCACCGAGCGCCGCCGCGGGCGGCTGAAGTCGGCCGCCGCGGCGCCAAAGCAGCCGCCGGCGGCACCGCCGCAGCGTCAGGCTCCGCCGTCGCAGCCGCTTCATGCAACGACGAATCCGCCGCCGCCAGTGGCGGGCCAGGCAGCAGCCGCTCGCCAGCCTGCGGCCGCGGCAGCCACCAGCCCGGTCACCGCGGCGGCACCGCCGGAGCCGCCCCCAGTCGCCCGGAGTGCCGCGGAACTTTCGGCCTTCCTGGTCAACTTCGTCGTCGAGCAGACCGGCTACCCGCCGGAGATCGTCGAGCTCGATGCCGACCTCGAGGCCGACCTCGGCATCGACAGCATCAAGAAGGCACAACTGTTTGGGGAGATCGGCGAATACTTCGCAATTCCGCCGCGGGCCGACCTCGCGCTCGACGACTTCCCGACGTTGCAGCATGTCCTCGACTTTCTGATTGAGGCGACCGCCCCGGCGGTCGACTGCAATGGCGTCGCATCACCGCAGCCGGCAACGGCCGGTGCCCCGGCGATGCCCAGCGGCGTTGCCGCGATGCCGGCGCTGGCCGGCCCGGCGGGCTCTGCTGCCTTGCCCTCGCGGAACGGACATGCCGGAACTGAACCGGTGGCGACTGAAGCCGGAACAGGCCGGTCGGTCGCCGAACTCTCGGCCTTCCTCGTGAACTTTGTCGTCGAACAGACCGGCTATCCGCCGGAGATCGTCGAACTCGACGCCGACCTCGAGGCCGACCTCGGCATCGACAGCATCAAGAAGGCCCAGCTCTTCGGCGAGATCGGCGAGTACTTCGCTATTCCACCGCGGGCTGACCTGGCTCTCGACGACTTTCCCACCCTCAGGCATGTCCTCGACTTCCTCGTCGAGGCGACATCCCGCTGAGCACCCCCGGACATCACGGGACGATGACAGACCACGCCCACAACACCGCCGCCCCCGGCAGCGAAGACGCTGCCAGTCCGCTGGCCCGCGAGCCGCTTGCCATCATCGGCATGGCGGTGCGGCTGCCCGGCGCCGACGGCCTCGATGCCTATTGGGAGCTTGTCGCCGAAGGCAAGTCGGCGATCGGCGAACTGCCGCCGGAGCGGCTCGACCGCGAGCTGTTCTTCGATCCGCACAAAGGTGTCCGCGGCAAAACCTACTCGTCGATCGGCGGCATCGTCGCCCCGCGGCAGCAGCCCCCCGGCCGCTGGCGGCTGACGCCGGAGCAGGCCGCCGACTGCGACGCGGCCCATCTCGAACTCTGCGAGGTCGCGGCGACGGCGTTTCGGCATGCCAAGATCGATCCGCTGGCGGTGCCCGCCGGGCGGACCGGTGTCTACGTCGGCCACACCCGCGGCACCGGCCTCGGCGGCGACCTGATGTATGCCGCGATGCTCGGTGACACGGCGGCCTGGCTTGCCGAAGTCGAGGGCTTTGCCGAGGCGGCCGGCGTCGATGCCCAGGGGCTGATCGACGCGGTTGTCGCCCGCGAGCGGCGGCGGCTGCCGCAGCGGTCGGCCACCGGTGGCCCTCAGCTCGACGCCCAGCGGTGCAGCACGACGCTGGCGGAGGCCTTCGGGCTCGACGGCCCTTGCGTCGCCCTCAATGCCGCCTGCTCCTCGTCGCTGATGGCATTGGCCGCCGCCGCCGACGATCTGCTGCTCGGCCGGAGCGACATGGCGGTGGTGGGAGGCAGCTCCCACTGCCGGTTCGACAGCCTCGTCCTGTTCTCAAAAGCCCAGTCGGTCAGCGCGACCGGTTCGCGGCCCTTCGACGCCGCCGCCGACGGCCTGGTGACGGCTGAGGGCTACGTGATCGTGCTGGTCAAGACGCTGCGGCGGGCCCTGGCCGACGGCGATCCCGTGCAGGCGGTGATCCGCGGCATCGGCGTGTCGAGCGACGGCCGCGGCAAAAGTCTCTGGGCACCCCGCGCCGAGGGCCAGGCCGAGGCGATCCGCCGGGCTCACGCCGACCTGCTCGATCCGGCCCGGCTCGGCTACATCGAAGCCCATGCGACGAGCACCAGCGTCGGCGACGCCACCGAAGTTCGGGCGCTGGCTGACGCGCTGCGGGACCATCTGCCACCCGGCCGCCAGGTTCCGATCGGCAGCGTGAAGGCGAACATCGGCCACACGCTGGAAACTGCCGGACTCGCCGGGCTCGTCAAGGCGGTGCTCTGCATGCAGCGGCAGACGATTCCGCCGGTGCCGGGCATCGACCAGCTCAACCCCGACATCGACTGGGACGCCACGCCGCTGGTCGTGCCGCGGCAGCAACAGCCGTGGCCGGCGACCGGCGGCCTGCCGCGGCGGGCGGCGGTCAACTCCTTTGGAATTGGCGGGCTCAATGCCCACGTCGTCCTCGATGAGTTCACCGGCACCCCGCCGCCAGCCGCCGCCGAGACGCCCCGGCCGCTCGCCCCCCGGGCCTTCAGCGAGGTGCCGGAGGCCGACGGCATCGCGATCGTCGGCATGGCGGCGGTCGCCCCGGGGGCGGTCTCAGCCGCTGCGCTCTGGGATCTGCTGGCAGCCGAGTCCCGGCCGTTCACGGAAGTTCCGGCGGATCGCTGGAACATCGCGGCGGCCTTCGACCCCGGCCCGGCCCGGCCCGGACGGTCCCCCCAGAAACTCGGCGGCTTCATCACCGACTTTGCCTACGACTGGCGGCGGCACAAGATTCCGCCCAAGCAGATCGCCGCCGCCGACCCGCTGCAGTTCCTGTTGCTCGACACGGTCTCGCAGGCACTGGCCGATGCCGGCTATCCCGAGCGGGAGCCACCCCGGGGCCGAACCGGCGTCGTTGTCGGTACGATGTTTCGCGGCGACTTCGCCGTCGCGCTGCAGATCGGTATGCGGCTGCCCTATTTCACCCGCGCCGTGCGGCAGGAACTCACCGGCCGGGGAGTGCCGGCGGCGGTTGCCGAGGCGGTCTGCGAACGGTTCGCCGACCTGGTGATCGAGCGGCTGCCCGCCCTCGTCGATGAAACGGGGAGTTTCACCAGCAGCTCGCTGGCATCGCGGATCACCAAGACGTTTGATCTCGGCGGCGGTGCGACGGCTGTCGACGGCGGGGCGGCCTCGGCGGTGGCGGCCCTCGACATCTGCCGGAACTTCCTGCTTACCGGCCGCGCCGACTGCATGCTCTGCGCCGCCGGCCAGCGGAGCATGTCGCTGGCAACCTACGAGCAGCTCGCCCTCGGCGGGCAGCTGTCGCGTTCGGGCCGACCGCGGGCCTTCGACGAGACGAGCGATGGCCTGCTTCCCGCCGAGGCTGCCGCAGTCTTCGTCCTCAAACGACTCTCCGACGCCCGTCGCGACGGCGACCGCATCCATGGCATCGTCCGCGGCATCGGGACGGCCCGGGCGGCCGGGCCGGCCGCGGTCCGCACCGCGATCGAGCGGTGCCTCGCCGATGCCGCAGTCGCGCCGGCCGACGTTGCGGCCGTCGAAGCGGCCGCGGCCGGGGTCGCCGCCGCCGACCGGGATGAACTCGAGGCGGTTCGCCAAGCCTATCGCTCAGCCGGCACCGGTCCCGCCCTCGCCGCCCTGGCGCCGCGGATCGGCCATGCCTTCGGGGCGGCCGCCGGCCTCGCGCTGGTCAAGGCGGCCCGCGAGGTTGAAACGGCAGAGCTGCGGGCCGGCGTCGCGGTTCACGACACCGTCGCCGAACAATCCCCAGCGGCGCTGCTGCCCCCGCCGGCCGCCGCCGGCCGGCTGCTGATCGGGATCGACGCGGTGCACGGCGACATGGCTCACCATGTGCTTCTCGAACGCGGCACGCCGCTGCCAGTGGACCGGGCCTCCGAATCGCCGGCGCCGCTGCCGGTCGCCGCCGAGTCAGCAGTCGCCCGTCCGCGAACCGTGCGGCTGGCGGCGGCGACCGTCAGCGAGTTGCTCGCGGCGGCCGACGCCTGTGCGGCCGACCCCGGGCCGCGGTTTGCCGCTGCCGGCGACGCCGACACCGCCCGATTCACCGGACCGGGCCACCGGCTCGCCATCGTCGCCCGCTCGCCCGAGGAGCTCGCGGCGAGTGCCCGGCTCGTGACGGCGGAGTTTGAAAACCCGTCCGCCCGCGATCGTTGGGAGGCCCGGGGTATCGCCCTCGGCGAGGCGAATGGCCGGCGGCCGCTGGTCGCCTGCCTGTTTCCGGGGCAGGGCTCGCAGTATCCGGGCATGCTTCGCGAACTGGTCGAAACCTCGCCCGCTGCTGCCGCCGCCTGCCGGGAAATCGATCAGGCCCTCACGACCCTGGGGTATCCAACCTTCGACACGATCGTCAGCGATGCCGATGGCCAGCTCGGCCAAGACGTCTTCCGGACCCAGCTGGCGATGCTCGTGGCCGACACGATCCAGTTCGCCGTGCTCACCGACCTCGGGCTCGAGCCCGACCGCATCACCGGCCACAGCTACGGCGAGTTCGCGGCGCTGCATGCCGCCGGGGCGTGGACCTTCGCCACCGCCGCGACAGCGACGTTCCTGCGGTGCGAGGCGATCTGCGGGGCGGCTGACGCAGCCGGCGCGATGCTCTCCTGCGCGGCCGACGAGGCGGTCGTCACCTCCGCCTGTGCCGAGGTCGGGGCGGGCGTGTTCGTCGCCAACTGCAACTCCCGCGGGCAGACGGTCGCCGGCGGCCGTCGCGACGAGCTGCTCGAGCTTGGCCGGCTGCTCGGTGACCGCCGGGTGCCGACAAAACTGCTCGAGGTGCCGCGGCCGTTCCACACGCCGCTGATGCGGTCCGCCGCCGAGCCGTTCCGCAACGCCTTGCAACCGCTGCGGATCGACCCTCCCCGAATTCCCGTCCTCAGCAGCGTCAACAACCGCTACCTCGGCGAGCCGGAGGAGATTCGCGGGCTGCTCGTCGAGCAGCTGACCCGGCCGGTCCGCTACCTCGATCAGATTGAGCGGCTGCTTGGCGAAGGGGTCGGGGTGTTTGTCGAAGCGGGGCCCGGAAGCGTCCTCGCCAAGCTGACGCGGCGGATCGTCGGTGACCGTCCCGCCTTCGTGGTCGCCAGTGACGTGCGGCGACGCGGCGAGAATGCCGCTGCCGTCTTCCGGCTCGCCGCGGTGCGGGCGGCGCTTGAAGTGACCGGCGCTATCGACGGGCAGCCAGACGTCCGACGGTCGGCCTCGCGACCCCAGTCGCCCCAGCTGGCGGCTCGACAGGATTCGCCGCGACGGTTGGTCAGCCCGGCTGCCACCGAGCCGCAGCGGCAGCCGGCCGCCACGCCGCCGGCCGACGCCGCGGACGATCAGGCAGCCTTGGGGCTGGTGCAGCTCGTCGGCACTCCCTTTGCCATGGGGCAGGCCCACGGCCGCCGGTTTGCCGCAGAGATTCAGGCGGCAATTGAGCTCCTCGCCGATCTGCCGGCAGCCGCCCGCGACCGGCTGCTCGACCCGCTGGCGGTCCTCGACGACTACGAAACTCTGACAACGCCGGAGCAGCGGGAAGAGCTGCGGGGCATCGCGGCGGGTGCCGGCGTCGCCTTTGAGTCGGTCGTGGCGATGCATCTCCAGATCGATCCGAGCCTCGACGGCGGCTGCGTCCAGGCTGTCTTCCCGGCGGCGGTCACCCGCACCGGCCGGCTTCTGCAGGGGGCCAATGAAGATCTGCCCGCGGGGCTCGTCCTCGGCGACGGGATCCGCCGCTGTGTGCATGTGCGTCGGCCGGCCGGCCGACTTGCCTCGGTGACCTTTACCGCCGCCGGGCTTGCCGCCGGCATCAACGGGATGAACGAGGCGGGGCTGGTTGTCACCAGCTCGATGCTCCTCGATCAGCCGCCGCGAACCGGCCGTCGCCGGGGCCTGATGCACTCGGCGGTCGTCGACAAGGTCCTGTCGACTGCAAGCACCGCCGCCGAGGCGGTTGAGCTGATCGCTGAACTGCCCCGCGATGGCGGCTGGGCGATGCTGCTCAGCGAGGCTGCCAGCGGCCGCGTGCTGCATGTCGAGTATGACAGCGGCCGGCTGCGGCAGGCCGAGGTGCGGGAGCCGGTCTGCCTGGCGAATCATTCGCTGCTCGGCCTTGGGACAGCCGCGGTGCCGGCCCACTCGCGGACCCGCCTGACGCGGCTGCGGCAGCTTGCCGGCCCCGATCGCTGCCCGGCGACGGCCGAGGCGTTCTCGATGCTGCTTCGCGATCGCTTCGATGTGGCCCGCCAGCGCGAGGCCCGGCATGCGACGATGAACACGATCGCCCGGGTCGACAACCAGGCGAGCATGGTGTTCGACCCGCAGGCCGGCCGGGTGCTCGTGACCGTGCGGCGGCCGGAAGACGGCCGGGTGGCATTCCGCGAGATCGACTGTGGCGACTGGTTTGCCGCCAGCCGGGCAGCCAGGCAGCCGGCCGGGTCGCCGCCGGCCGGCGGGTCCGGTGCCCAGCCGACTGCGGCCCCGCAGCCGACCTCTGAAGCAGCCGCGACGCAATCGCCACCGACCCCGCCGGGCGGTGGCGGCCGACCGCTGCCGCTGCTGCCGGCCGCCGAGTTTGCCCGGCTCGGCAGCTCGGTCGACGGCCGCTCGCCGGTCGACGACTCCGAGCGGATCTGCACCCGCTTCCTCGTCAGGCTCGTGCCCTGGCCGCTCGCCGGAGCCCCTCCCCGAACACTCTCTGGCCGGGCGGTCGTGGTCGGCCGCGGCGAGGTCGCAGCCGCTTTTGCCGACAAACTCTCCGGTCTTGGCGTTGAAACGCTGCGGGTCGACACCGCTGCCGACCCGGCCGGCCTCGCCGCCGTCGCCGATCCGGCCGTCGACTGCTCGCAGCTGTATCTGCTCGATCCGCTCGACGACCCGGCACTCGGTCCGGACGAAGCCGCCTGGGAGGCGGCCCGCCGGCAGCTGGTCGACCGTTACCAGCTTGTTCAGCGGTGGTTCACCCGGCACGAGCAGGCGGGCAGTCTGCCGCAGGCGACCCTGGTGGCGGCGACCTGCCTCGGCACGGCCGGCGGGATCAGCGACGGCGTCCCGACACCGGTGGCCGGCGGGATCACCGGTCTGGTCAAGGGACTGCACACCGAAGAACGGGAACGGCGGCAGGCCGGGTTCCATGCGGTCGTCATCGACCTGCCGAGCGACGCGACCGCAGCTGCGGCTGCCGACTGGCTGGTGGCCGAGGCCCGCCACCCGAGCGAGAACCCCGAGATCGTCTATGCAGACAGCCGCCGTCACGCGGTCCGTCCGGTCAATGTTCCCCTCGCGGCTCAGTCGGCCGCAGCGGTGCCCGCCGGCGCCTGGGTGATCACCGGCGGCGGCCGGGGCGTGACAGCCGAGGTGGCCCGCGGCCTCGGGGCGCATCCGGGCACCGTGCTCCATCTGATTGGCTCCAGCCCGGTGCCCGAGGTGCCCGACGCCTGGCGGAATCTCGACGACACCGGGATCCGCCGCCTGCGGGAGCAGGTGATGCGGGAATCACTCGCCCGCAAGGAGTTGCCGGCCGCCGGCTGGGCCCGGGTCGAAAAGGCGATCGAGATTGATGCGACCCTGCGAGGGCTCGCCGCCGCCGGGATCCGGGCGACCTACCATGCCTGTGACGTGGGCGACGCCGCGGCGCTGGCCGCGGTGCTTGCAGGCATCCGCCGGACCGACGGGCCGCTGGTCGGCGTGATCCACGGGGCCGGCTTTGAGAAGGCCTCGCGGTTTTCCCGGAAGAAGCCCGAGCTGGTCGACCGGACGATTCGGGCGAAGGCCGACGGGGCGGCAAACCTGATGCGGCTGACCGCCGCCGATCCGCTGCGGGCCTTTGTCGTCTTCGGATCGATCAGCGGCCGCTTCGGCGCCGTCGGCCAGACTGACTACTGCTCGGCCAACGAGGGCGTCGCAAAACTCGTCCGCTGGTATCGCGGCCAACGGCCCGACGTGCCCGCTGTGGCGATCGCCTGGCACTCCTGGGACGGCGTCGGCATGGCGGTGCGGCCGGAGTCGAAGTTCTCCAAGTCGCTGCTCAAGCTGCGGTTCATGCCGCCGGCGGAGGGCGTCGAGCATCTGCTTGCCGAGATTGCCGCCGGCTGCCCCGAGGCCGAGGTGGTGATCACCGACTGGCGGTACTTCAAGCTTCGCCATCCCGATCCGCTCTGGCTGCCGCCTGCTGCCGCCGAGTCGCCGCCGGCCGCCGCCCCGCCAGAATCGGCGGGCCCGCCGGCCGCCACGAGGATCGCTCGCCAGGTCCTGCGGCTGCGGGCGAGCGACCCGCCGACAGCGACTGCCGCCCGACTGCCCGGGCCGGTCGTCATTGCCGGCACCGGTCCCGATGCCGACGCCGTCGCCGCAAGGCTGGAGCAGCTCGGCATCGCGGTCGATCGGCTGAGCAGTTCCGGGCCGGCTGCGGCCGCCCTCGCCGAACTCGACGCACTGCTTGCCGCCGGCCGGGCGCAGAGCCTGCTGCTGATGTCGGCGCGGGAGGAGGCGGCCTGCGACATCAACCGGCCGCGGGATTGGCGGGCCCGCCGGGAAGCGGGTGTCCTGACGCCGTTCAAGCTCGTGCAGCGATGGTTTGCAAAGCAGGCCGAGCGCCGGCCGGCTGCGGCGATCGCAGCGGCGGTGAATCTCGGTGGCGACTTTGGAATTTCGGGCAAGCCCCGGGCCCCCGAGGGTGCGGCTCTTGCCGGGCTGCTCAAGGCGGTGCGGATCGAGGCCGCCTCCCGCGGCTGGCAGGCCCTCGGCGTCCGGGTCGTCGATGCCGCTCCGGCGATCCTGCCGGCTGAGCTCGCCGAGACGCTCGTCGCCGAGGCGGCTGCCGCGGTCGCCAACCCGTCGTCCGGCGACGTCGAGGTCGCCTTCGATTCCCTCGGCCGCCGGCATCATGTCGAGGTCGTTGCGGCCGATCCACCACCGCCCGCGGCCGGCCCCGAACCGGGCCGGGCCTGGGTCGCGGTCGGCGGCGGCCGCGGCATCACCGCCCGGATCGCGGTCCATCTGGCCCGCCGCTTTGACCTGCGGATGCACCTGATCGGCACCAGCCCGCCGCAGGACCTGCCGCCGGCCTGGCGAACCCTCGACGCGGCCGGCCGCGGTGCGCTCAAGCGAGAGATCGCCGCTGCGGCGGTGGCCGCGGGTCAGTCGCCAGCCGCCCGCTGGCAGCCGATCGAGCGGGCCCTCGAGATCCACGACACCCTCGAGGCCTTCGGCCGGGCCGGGTTGCCCGTCAGCTACCACGCCTGCGACGCTGCCGACACCGCTGCGCTGGCAGCGGTCCTCGACGAGATCCGGGCTGCCGACGGCCCGATTGCCGGTGTGATCCAAGGCGCCGGCGCTTTTGAGCGGTCGCGGCTGGAGGCGAAGTCGGAGGCCAACGTCGAGCGGCTGCTGGCGGCGAAACTCGACGCCACCCACGCCCTGGCGACCCTGACCCGGCAGGACCCGCTGCGGTTCTTCATCGCCCTCGGGTCGGTGGCCGGCCGGTTCGGCACCAACGGCAACGCCGACTACAGCCTCGCCGCCGACATGCAGTGCGGCCTGATGGGCTGGCTGCGGGCGGAGCGGCCGGAGGTGCGGGCGGTCGGCTTTCACTGGCACCCCTGGGACGAGACCGGGATGA
This sequence comes from uncultured Chitinophagaceae bacterium, assembly GCA_964541275.1. GTDB lineage: Bacteria > Planctomycetota > Planctomycetia > Pirellulales > UBA1268 > UBA1268. Next base: position 14,040 of record CAZIQV010000004.1, read on the forward strand.
TGATGCGGTCGGCCAGCTTTGCCTCCCGAGAGATCATGAAGCTCTCGCTGCTGCCGCCGGCTGCGGGTGTCGAGCATGTCGAGCGGGAACTGCTCGCCGGGGCGCCCGAGCCGCAGGTGGTCATCACCGACGACAGCTACCGCACCTGGCTGGCAAAGACGACCGCCCCGGCGGCTGCTGCGGCCGACTCAGCGGCGGCCGCCGGGGTCGCCGGCGCCGCCGGTTCGGCTGCCCCGAGGCCGCTGGTCGAGCGGGTGCTCGAGCGGCAGTCCGACCAACACCTGATCACCGAGTGCCTGCTCGATCCGACAGCCGAGCCGTTTCTCGTCGAGCACCGCTTCCGCGACCGGCCGCTGTTGCCGTTTGTGATCGGGGCCGAGATGCTTGCCGAGGCGGCTGCGACCCTGCTGCCCGACCGAGTGGTCTGCGGCCTCGATGACCTTGAGATTGTCTCGGGCCTCAAGTTCGTCCACGACCGGCCGCTCCCGGTGCGGGTGCGGGTGACCGCCGCCGGCGACACGATCACCGCCGAACTCGTCAGCGACTTCAGCGATCGGCGGGGCCGCGTGCTGAGCCGGGACCGGGTCCACCTGCGGGGCCGCGTGATCGTGGCAGCGGCCGGTGAGCCGGAGTTGCCGCGGGGCCGGATCGACCCGCCCGACCGCTGGAGTGCGGTCGAGTATCCCGCCGCCCGCGAGGAGATCATCTATCACGGCCCGATCTTCCGACGGCTCAGCGGGGCCCGCATGATCGACGGGGTCGGCTGGATGAAGATCGACGCCGAAACCATCGAGCCGCTCGCGGGCCGCCGCGGACCCGCCGGCTGGATCCTCTCACCGGCTGTGCTTGACGCCTGTCTCTTCGGCTGCGGGTTGCACACCTGGATCGAGACCGAGGGGGTGGTGGCGATCCCGCAAGCGATCGGCCGGCTTCGCCTGGGGCGACTGCCGCAGCCGGGCGAGACCTGCGTCCAGCGGGTCGAGCGGGTTTCGCGGACGGCTGATCGCGCGGTGTTCAACTTCGTCCTCGGAGCCGCCGACGGCTCGGTCATCCTGGCGGCCGAGGGCTTTGAGGCGGTCATCCTTGCGGGGATGACAAAGTCATGATTGCGATCGTCACCCTGACGTCGGCGGGGGCCTGAGCCATGGGATTCACCAGCCCGACCCATCTGCCGCATCTGCTGCCGGCCGACGCCTACGTCTCGGCCGAGCAGTTCAACCGCGAACGGGCGGCCCTCTTCCTGCCCGCCTGGCACTGCGTCGCCCAGACCGGTGACCTGCCGGCGGAGGGCTCCTTCAAGACGCTCACGCTGCTGGGCCATCCGCTGATCCTCTGGCGGACCCAGGGGGAGATCCGCTGCTATCTGAATGTCTGTTCGCACCGTCACTGCCTGCTCACCGGCAAACCGAGCGGCCAGCTGCCGCTGCTGAAGTGCCAGTACCACGGCTGGGAGTTCGACCGCGACGGCGACACCCGGCGGATTCCCGACGCCCGCAGCTTCAAGCCGCTCGCCCCCGGCACCCTCGGACTGCGGCGGTACCAGGTCGAGACGGTCGGGCAGCTGGTGTTCGTGTCGCTGGCGTCGGAGCCCGATTCGCTCGCAGACCAGCTCGGAGGCCAGCGGGACTACCTTGCCGACCTCTTCTCCGCCGAGTGGGCGCCGCTGCTGACCGTCGCCCAGGAGGTCGAGGCCAATTGGAAGGTGCTCGCGGAAAACGTGCTCGAGGGCTATCACCTCGAGGCGGTCCATGTGAACACGTTTCGGAAATTCGCCCCGGCCGAGGCCTGCCGCCACGCGGTCCACGACCGCTGGACCAGCTACACCGAACAGCCGTTGGAGGCCGACGCCGGGGTGCGGCGACAGGCCGACTTCGTCGCCCGGCTGCTCGGGGTGCAACCCGAGCCGGAGTATCACCACCTCTTTTGCTATCCCAACCTCGCCGCCTCGCGGATGACCCTGTTCAACTGGGCCCAGACGATTCTGCCGGTGACGCCCGACCGGGCGATCAGCTACTGGCAGATCTTTCAGCTCCGGGGCAGTTCCCGGTCGCTCGCGGCTCGGCTCGCCGCCGCCGCTGTCGCCCGCCACGGCCGCCGATTCTTCCGCGAGGCGATGCGGGAAGATGGGGTCGTCATGCCCGGCGTCCAGGAGGGTATGGCCGCGGCGGCCCAGCCGACCGGCGGGCTGATCTCGGCCCGCGAAGAGCGGATCTTTCATTTTCAGCAGCACGTGCTCGACCGGACCGACGCGAGCTGCGGGCCCTGCCCGAGTGAACCGCTGCCGCAGGCCGGCTGCGGGGGAGGCTGTCATGTTTCAGAGTGACACGCACCTGCCCCACGTGCTGCCGCCGGAGGCCTATCACGACCCGGCGCAATACGCCGCCGAGATCGACCGGCTGCTCTGGCCGGCCTGGCACTGCGTCGGCACGATCGCCGGCTTTCCGCCGGCCGAGTCACCCCGCCGGCTGACCCTGCTCGGCGTGCCGCTGAGCATCACTGTGGAAGCGGGCGAGGCGGTCGTGCGGCTGGCCGATCAAACGCCGGCCGGGCGGCAGCGGCTGCGGGCGGTTCCCGGGCCGATCGCGGTGCGAACCGGCCGCGTCGGCCAGCTGGTCTTCGTCTGCCTCGACCCGGCCGGGCCGAGCCTCACCGACCACCTCGGGCCAGAGCGATCGTTTCTCGAGGATCTCTTCGGCAGCCGCTGGACGGCCTGCCTCGGCAGCTTTCGGGAACTGCCCTGCAACTGGAAGTTGCTGGTTGAGAACGTGCTGGAGAATTACCACCTCGAAGAGGTTCACGCCGCCACCTTCAAGCACTACCCGCCGCCCGAAGCCTGCGATCATGCGATGCACCCCGGCGGCAGTAGCTATGTCGAGGTGCTGCCGCCGACCCACTCGCATCTCCGCGACGACGGCGGGCGGCTGGCCCGACTCCTCGGGGCGGTTGCCGAGCCCGCCTACCGGCATGTCGTCGTCTACCCCAACTTCACCGCCGGCCGGATGGGGCTGTTCAACTGGGCCCACAGCGTTTTCCCGGTCGCGCCGGGCCGGGCGGTCAACGCCTATTGGTTCTTTCACCTGGCGGCGTCCCGGCCGGGTCCGGTCGCCGCGGCGGCCGCCTTTGGGCTCCGCCGCTGGGGCCGGCGATTCTTCAGCACGCTGCTCGAGGAGGATGCGGCGGTCCTGCCGGGCGTGCAGACAGGCATGGCCGCCGCGGCCCAGCCGACCGGCGGGCTGATCTCGGCCCGCGAAGAGCGGATCTTTCACTTTCAACGGCATGTCCTCGAGCAGACCGGGGCGGTCCCGGCGGCTGGGGGCATGGCCCTGACAGGATGAGCGAAACGGAGCAAACGATGATCGATCTGGAAGGACAGGTGGCGTTGGTCACGGGCAGTTCACGGGGCATTGGCCGGGCCTGTGCGATCCGGCTGGCGGAGGCGGGGGCCGACGTGGTCACCAACTACGTCACCTCGCGTGCGGCGGCGGAGGACACGGCGGTCGAAGTCGTGGCTCGCGGCCGCCGGGCCTGGATCGTGAAGGCCGACGTCTCCGAAGAGGAGGATGTCCAATCGATGGTCGAATTCATCGCCACCGAGATCGGCCGGCTCGACGTGATCGTCAGCAACGCCGCCAGCGGCGGCTTCCGGCCGCTGCTCGAGGCGAGCCGGCGGCACTTCGAGGCGACGATGAACCTCAACGTGATGGCGCTGGTTCACCTGGTCCAGGCGGCCCTGCCGCTGCTGGAGCGTTCCGAGGGGCGGGCGAAGGTGATCGGAATCTCAAGCCACGGCTCGCAGATCGCCCTGCCCAGTTATGGTCTCGTCGGCACGAGCAAGGCGGCGATCGAAAGCATCGCCCGGCACCTCGCCCTCGAGATCGGCGACCGGGGCGTGAACGTCAACGTCGTCAAGAGCGGCCTGGTGGAGACCGACTCGACCCGCCGCTTTCCCAACGCCGAGCGGATGTTCGCCGAGCGGCAGACGAAGACGATGACCGGCGGCCGCGTGCTCACCGCGGCCGATGTCGCCGACGCGGTCGCCTTTCTCGCCAGCCCGCTCGCCGACATGGTGCAGGGCGAGGTGCTCACCGTGGACGGCGGCGCCGCCGTCCATGTCTGACCTGTCGGCGGCGAGCCCGAGAGCCTTCCCTGACCCCCCGGAGACTTCAAGCGATGGTTGCGGCGACCGAACATACGCTGCCTGACGGCAGCCTGATCGACTGCATGAACCCCGGCGAGACCGAGATCATCTATCGGGAGATCTTCGACGAAAAGGTCTACGCCCGGCACGGCATCGTCGTTGGCGACGGCGACACCGTCCTCGACATCGGGGCAAACATCGGGCTGTTTGCCCTGTTTGTCAGCCGGTCGGGAGCCCGGGCCAAGCTGTTCTGCTTCGAGCCGGCGCCGGCGACGTTTGCGGCGCTGAAGCGGAATGTTGCCCGGCACAACCTCGCCAACGTCCGGCTCTTTCAGGCCGGCATCGCCGGCAGCCGCGGCGAGGCGGTCCTCCAGTTCATGCCGAATTTCACCGTCAGCTCGACCTTCCGGCCCGACGACTCGGCCGAGCAGGCGGAACGGAACGAGCAGTTCACGATCAACGCGATCGCCACGTCGCCCAACCGCCTGGTTGCCGCCGGCTTCCGGCTGCTGCCGTCGGCGGCGCAGCGGGCGATCGCCCGGGCGGTGATGCGGGCCTATGCCAAGCGGGTCGCGGTGACCTGTCCGCTGTTGTCGGTCTCTGACGTGATCGGCGAGGAGGGGCTGGAACGGATCGACCTGCTCAAGGTCGACGCTGAAGGGGTGGAGGACGAGATCCTCGCCGGGATCGCCCCGGAACACTGGCCGTTGATCCGGCAGGTCACCGTCGAGGTGCATCGGGGGCCGGAGCAGCTCGCCGCCGTCGAGCGTCTGCTGCAGTCCCACGGATTCACCACGGTCACCGAGGCCAGTCCGGCCTCGCCGGCAGAACCGATGGTCTACGCCCGCCGCACCGAGTGAGGAAACCATGTCCGCCGTCGACCTCGTCGAGATGTACGAGCCGCGGTTTCTCTCCGTCCGGCATGCCCGGTTCTATGGCGACTCAGGCTATTCAAATTTTGGCTATTGGGCCGACGGGGTGACCACGGGCCGGGACGCCTGCGACCGGCTGCTCGACCGGCTGCTCGGCCCGCTGCCCCGGCCGCCGGCCAGCCTGCTCGATGTCGCCTGCGGCGAAGGCGGCACCACCGCCCGCATCCATGAGCTGTTCCCGACGGCGGCGGTGACGGCGGTCAACATCTCGCCCGGCCAGCTGGCCCGGGCGGCCGGCCGCTGCCCCGGGGCGACGTTTCTGCAGATGGACGCGACCCGGCTCGCGTTTGCCGACAGCCAGTTCGACGTCGTCCTCTGCGTCGAGGCGGCCTATCACTTCAACACTCGAGAGGCTTTTCTGCGGGAGGCCTTTCGCGTGCTCAAACCGGGCGGCAGCCTGCTGTTGACCGACGGGATCGTCAAGGGGCCGCTCAGCCCTCTCGCCCGCCGGATCGTGCCCGATCTGGCAACGATGCCGGCGGCCAACTTCGTCGATCGGCAGGGCTACGAGCAGCTGCTGGCGGCGGTCGGCTTCGGCGAGGTCGTGGTTGAGCCGGCATTGGCAGAGACCTTTCTCGCCTGCCGGCGGCAGTTTCTGCGGCACACCTGGCGGGAGTATTTTGAGCCCGGCCGCTGGCCTGCGGTCCTCCGGGAAACCCCCGCACCGCTGGTCGCCCTCTGGTGGAGGATGTCGCGGCGGTACCTGGAAGATTACCTGCTGATCCGGGCGGTTCGGCCCGGGGAGGTCGGAACATGATCTCGCCGGCAGCGACGGCGGACCCACCGCCGCATCGTTGGCAGCCGCAGCTTGGGGACGTGCAGGAGACGCTGCTGATCCCGCTCTATTTTCGAGCCCGGGAGACCGCGCGGCCCGACGCGATCGTCCGCGACCCCGAGGCGGTGCGGATTGCCGCAACGCTTGACTACGACTTTGCCCGGTTCGATTCCGCCTGGATCGTCGGCCTCGACTGCGTCATCCGCTCGGAGATCTTCGATGAGCGGGTGCGGGCGTTCATCGATCGGCACCCGGAGGCGGTCATCATCAACCTCGGCGCCGGACTCGACGCCCGCTTCCAACGGGTCGACAACGGCGCGATTCGCTGGTACGACCTCGACCTGCCCGATGCGATTGCTGTTCGCGACCGGCTGCTGCCCCCGGCCGACCGCGTGGTGCATCTGGCCGCGTCAATGTTCGACCCCGCCTGCTGGCTTGAGCAGGTGACCGCGGCGCCAGGCACCCCGGTGCTCGTGATCGCCGAGGGGCTGTTCTGCTACTGCGGCGAGGAGGATCTCCGCCGGCTCTTCGCCAGGCTTGCCGACCGCTGGCCCGGGGTGCATGTCCTGTTTCAGTCGATCTCACCCCGGTATGTCGGCCGCGAGTCCCGGGTGCCGGCGGTCAAACTCACCCGCGCACGGCTGCGGTGGGGGCTGGAGAGCGGCCGTGAGATCGAATCGTGGAGCGATCGCTACCGCTTTCTCGGCGAGTGGGCCTTCATCGACCGGCACCGCGATCGCTGGGGCCATCTCCGCTGGCTCTCGCTGCTGCCGTGGATCCGCCGCGATCTCCGCACGGTGATGAAGATCAGCGAGGTCAGGCTGGACGGCCCGGAACCCGCCGCCGGAGCGGCACGATGACCGATCGCCCCGCCCCCGGCTGGCCGGTGCTGCCGTTTGAGCAGTACATGCTCGACGACGATCGCCCCGCGGCGCCGATGACCTTCACGGTCGTTTGGCGGCTCGCCGGCAGGGTCGACTGCGGGCGGCTGCGGGCCGCCGTCGCCGCCGCCTGCCGGCAGCACCCGCTGCTCGGCTGCCGTGTCGACCGCGGTCGCTGGGTGCCGGTCGCCGGCGGCGTGCCCTTTCGCCTGGTCCCGGCAAACGCCCCCCGGCCGGATCCTGAGACGATCGACCCCCGGCGGGACGCCTGCCTTCGCGCTGCGCTCGTCGAACCCGCTGCCGACGCCGGCGAGTGGGAACTGCGGCTCTGCTTCCATCATGCCGTCTGCGACGGCGTGGCCGCGATGGAGTTCAGCGGCGATGTCTTCACCGCCTACCGGGGCGGTTCGCTGAAGACCAGCGGCAGGGGCGGCAGCCGCCGCGATCCCCCGGTCGATCCCGGGCTGCTCGCCGACCGCGGCCGGCTCGAACGGCCGGTCGTGCCCGGGGCGACCTGGCGGGATGCGGTGCGGCACTTTTTCTCTGAAGGGAAGCTGTTTCTCGCCGATCGGGCTGTGGCGATTCCCGCGGCAGCCCCGCCGCTGCGGCCGGTGCCTGACGAGCCGCTGCCGGTTCGCTTTTCCGCCGCCGAGACCGCCACGCTGCGGCGGCTCGCTTCGGATTCCGAGGCGACCCTCAACGAACTGCTGCTCGCCGTCCTGATGACGGTGATCGGCCGGCACTGCCGACAGGCCGGGCCGCACCGGTCTGCCGCCTGGCTGGGGGTGGTCAAGCCGGTGAGCATGCGGCCGCCGCGGCCGGCCCGGCTGCCGGCGAGCAACGGCATCGGCTATGCGTTCCTCAGGCGGCCTCTGGCCGACTGCGGTGACTGGCGGACCCTGCTGCCCGGCATCGTCGCCGACACCCGGGCGGTGACCCGGCTCGGTTTGGCCGGCTGTTTTCACGACGCCCTGGCGGTGCTCTGCCGGCTGCCGGGGCCGCTGCGGCGGCCGCTGGTCAGGGCGATGCGGCCCGGCAGCTTTGTGTTCAGCTATCTCGGGGATCCGCTTCGGCGGTTTCCGCGGGAACTGCGGCGGGCGGTTGGAGCGGGTGATCACGGCGGCCGTCAGGCTGGCGGCCTCGATCTCGGCGACTGTCAGGTGGTCGACTTCTGCGGGGCGCCGCCGCCGCGGCCCGGCACCGAGTTGGCGATTTTGGCAAGCCTCTTCGGCCAGCGGCTCACCCTCTGGCTGCGGCCGAGTGCGGCCCTGAGGGCGGCGGCCGCCTGGCCGGCACTTGCAGCCGCCATCGACGGGTCGATCCGGACGCT
>CAZIQV010000005.1:0-1709 GCA_964541275.1 uncultured Chitinophagaceae bacterium
CGCCGCCGGCATCATGGCGATGAACACCGTCTACTACCGGTTTCGGCACATGATCGGCAAGGACAGCTACTCGTCCCGCCCTGCCCGGCTGCGGATGAACCGCATGAACCAACCGGCGACGACCAAGGCCGACTTCGAGCTGATGAGCCTTGGCTGCGCGGCGTTGGCCGGCTGCGAAATGTGCCTGCAAAGCCACGAGGCGAGCCTCCTGAAACTTGGCCTCGGCGAGGACGCCTGCCACGACGCCGTCCGGATCGCCGCAGTTGTCAACGCCGCCGCCGTCGGCAGCAGCGGCTAGGTGCAGACTGCTGGAGCAGCCTGTCGCCGCAGGCTGCGGCAAACCACATCCCCGACAGCCCCCGGGGGGTACCCGGGGCTGCCGGGAAAAAAGTGCCAGCGCGGGCTGGTCGCCACCAACTTGCCAGCCCAGCTGCCGCCCGCGACCGCCGTCCCCCCACACACCACCAGGTCATGACTTTCCACCCGAACCGACCTCCGACTACCGACCGGCAGGCGGTCGACCAGCTGAAGCTGAGGCGGCTCAACGCGTTGCTCGCGGAAATTCTTCCGGCGAACCGCTTTTACGCCGACCGTTTTGCCGGCCGGCCCCAAACGCTGTCAGCGCTCGCCGACCTGGCCGACCTGCCCTTCACCACCAAGGCCGATCTCGTCGAGGGCTTCGGCCCCGGCGGCATGATCAACCGCACCTGGCCGCCGGAACGGTATGTCCGGTTCCACCAGACCAGCGGCAGCCAGGGCCGGCCGCTCCCGGTGTGGGACACCGCGGCTGACTGGCGGTGGTGGATGGATTGCTGGGGGACGATTTACGAGCGAGCCGGCCTCCAGCCCGGCGACGGCGTCTTTGTCGCCGCCTCGTTCGGTCCCTACATCGGCTTCTGGAGCGGCTTCGATGCCGCCGTCGCCGCCGGCGGGCGGGCGATTCCGGCGGGCGGGCTCTCAACCATCGCGCGGCTGCAACTGCTGCAAAGCACCGGCGCGAGGCTGCTGCTGGCCACCCCGAGCTACGCCCTGCGACTAGCGGAGGTGGCAGTCGAAACCGGCGTCGATCCTGCCGCCACCGCGGTCCGCTGCGTGATCGTCGCGGGCGAACCTGGCGGCTCGACGCCCGCCGTCCGCGAGCGGATCGCCACCGTCTGGCGGGCCGCCGTCCTCGACCATGCGGGGGCCACCGAAATCGGCCCCTGGGGCGTCGGCTGCCTTGGTGGTCCCGGCCTGCAGGTTATCGAAGACTGGTTTCATCCTGAGTTTCTCGCGATCGACAGCGGCCGGCCCGCCGCCGCCGGCGAACTGGCCGAACTGGTGCTGACAACCCTCGGCCGGGCCGGCTGTCCCGTGATCCGCTACCGCACTGGCGACATCGTCCGCCCCCGGTGGCCGACAGCGGCGGACCTGGAATCTGGCGGCACGGCTTGGGTCTGGCTCGACGGCGGCATTCTCGGCCGGGCTGATGACATGCTGGTGATCCGCGGGGTGAACGTTTTTCCGTCGGCCATCGACAACATCGTGCGAAGTTTCCCCGAGGTGGTCGAATACCAGCTCTCCGTCAGCCGCGAGGGCAGCCTCGACAGCCTCGCGCTCGCCATTGAAGACCACCTCGATCAGCCCGAGCGGGTTGCTCGCGAACTGCACGTCCGGCTGGGGCTCAGAGTCACCGTGACGGTCGTTCCGCCGGGGAGCCTGCCCCGCTT
>CAZIQV010000005.1:1809-21600 GCA_964541275.1 uncultured Chitinophagaceae bacterium
ATGGAGGAAGCATGCCGGCCCCGAGACCGCAGGCGATTCGCCGCCGAGACGATGCCGCCATCGAGATCGTCTGGAGCGACGGCGCGACGGCGGCATACACGCCCCGGCTGCTCCGCGAGGCCTGCCCCTGCGCGACCTGCCGCGAACAGCGGAGCGTCCCGGCGACGGCGAACCCCCTGCAGGTCCTCGGCCCGGCGGAGCTGTCACCGCTGACGATCGTCGGCATGGAGCCGGTCGGGCAGTATGCCTACAAGATCAGCTTCTCGGACGGACATGACAGCGGCATCTACACGCTGGACTATCTTCGAGAACTCGTCGTGGACGGGCGTTGAACCGCAGGGCGGGTCGGCTCGACCGCAGCGTCTCAGCCCGACGGAAATGCCGGCCCGGCAGCGGGCGGCGGCAGGGGCTGCGGCGGTGGAGGTCCAAGCGGCGGCGTTGTCGGCGGCGGTAAGGGGCTCGGCTGACCGGGGGGCCCCGGGGGCGGCACGGTCACCGGCCTGACGGGAGTTGGCGGGCCACTGCCGGCCGACCGGCGAGCCAGCTCGGCCCGGCTGACGACCACCTCGGCCGGCACGCTGCCTGCCGGCACCATTGCGAGATCGACGACCCGTTCGTCGCGAATCTCCCACGGCCAGAGATTTTCGGTGACGAAGTCGAGCGGGAACACCTCGTACCACGGAATCGGGAAGGGCTGCCGAACGGTCAGGGTTTCATAGCCGTCCTTGATCAGCCTGATCTTGCGGGTGCCGTAGTAGACGAAATCGGTCGAAACGGGCGTCGTACCGATCTGGTAGTCGTCGACATAGACGAGGGCCCCGGGCGGGTTGCTGCGGATCGTCATCCGCCGCTGAACGCAGCCGGCAACGACGGCGACGGCGACGGTCGTCACGACGGCCAGCCCCTGCAGACGGCGTCGCCGGCTGCAGACGGACCACGCGGGAGAAGCTGGACAGGCGGCAGACATGACCGCGACAGTACCGGTTCGGAACCGTCGGCCACCAGAGCAAAACGGCGACCGGGGCCCGCCGCGGCCTCGCTGGTCGGCCGGGCAGAGCTGTCCTATTCCTGCTACATTCCACAGCTTACAGACGGCTCCCGGCACCGGCCGGAAGCCGACGGCGAGGTATGGTCGCGGGGCTTCCCGGCGAGGTGAACAGTGGGAAAAGGCAGCACCCTCAGGCACCACGAACGGTCTGATGTCGGTCGCAAACGGTCGAACAATCAAGACTCCTTCGCGTTCGTGCCAGCCAATTCGCCGGCGGATTACCGCAGCCGGGGCTGGGTACTCGTCGTTGCCGACGGCATGGGAGCCCACGTGGCCGGCGAAGAAGCCAGCCGAATCGCCGCGACCCGGGTTCCGGCTCTCTACGGCGAATACGAGCCCCAGCGGTCTCCTCCGCTGGCTCTGCGAAAAAGTCTCCAACAAGCCAACCGGGAGATTCACCGGCAGGGTGAACGCGATGCGGCCTACCGCGGCATGGGCACGACCTGCTCGGCATTGGTGCTGCTGCCGCGGGGGGCACTGGTCGGCCATGTCGGCGACAGCCGCGTCTACCGGATCCGGGGCGGCAACGTCGAGCAACTCTCCCGCGATCACTCCCTCGCCTGGGAGATCGCCGCCGCCGCCGGCCCCGGTGTCGACGAAGGCTCGGCGGCGGTTCCCAAAAACATCATCACGCGATCGATGGGCCCCCACGACGAGGTCGAGGTCGATCTCGAGGGGCCGTTTCCGATCGAAGCGGGGGATCAGTTTGTGCTCTGCAGCGACGGCCTTTCCGGCACGCTGCGGGACGAAGAGATCGCCTTGCTCGTTACCGCCCTGCCCCCCGAGGAGGCGACCGCGGCCTTGATCGGCCTGGCACTGATCCGCGGGGCCCCGGACAACACCACCGTGCTGGTGGCGACGGCGGGGGCGGAAGAGGTCTCCCGATACTCGCGCCGGGACACCGCCTGGCCGCTTGACGACGGTGGGACGACCGCAGCAGCCCGCAATCGTCCCTGGATTCTGCTGGGAACTGCTGCAGTCTGTCTGTTCGTGGCCATGTTGATCAGCCCCTGGAGCGACTGGGTCAAAGACGCTTCGGAGGAATCTCGGACCTATTTTCTGTTCGGTAGCGTCGCCGGGCTTGGCCTCGCCCTCGGCTGCCTGGTCGCGTCCTTTGCCGGTTTCATGGCACCGCCGGCCAAGCGGGTTCGTACCCTGGCACCGGGCAAGCAGCTCGGGAAGGGACCCTACCGGTCCTACGATGCCACGCCAACGAGCGAGCAGTTCGCCGGCCTGCTCAATTCCCTGCAGGCAGCCGGGGAGGAACTTGCCGCCACCGGCGACGCAGCGGCCGCGGAAGCCCTGCGGGGAGCACTGGCAAATTGTCGCGACCGGGTCGCCGCCGGCGACTTCGCTGCGGCAGTGCAGGAGGCAGCCGGCGGCATCGGGGTTTTCACCGCCCACATCGAGGCGAGCCGCGGCGAGGACAGCTCGGTGGAACCGGCGCCGTCGGAGGCCTCCTGAGGCCGGGGTTTTCGGGGTTTGGCCAGCAACGGAGTGCGGCCGATGAAGATCATCACCCGCTACGTCCTCTCGGAGATGCTTCAGGTCTTCCTGGTGGCGTTGACCGCGCTGACGCTGTTCATGCTGGTGATCGGGCTCGCCCGCGAGGCCCAGCAGCAGGGGCTGGGGCTGCTGCAAATCGTCGCGTTGGTCCCCTACGTCCTTCCCGACGCGATGCGGTTCGCCGTTCCGGGAACGATGCTCTTTGCGGTCGCCAGCGTCTTCGGCCGGCTTTCCAGCAGCAACGAAATCGTCGCGCTCAAGGCGGCAGGGGTCACCCCGATGGCGGTGATCTGGCCGGTCGCCGGCCTGGCCATCGCGATCAGCTTCGGCTGTGTCTGGCTCAATGACATCGCCGTCTCCTGGGGTCGTGACGGCGTCCGAGGCGTTGTCGTCGGCAGCCTTGAGGAGATCATTTACAGTCGCCTCCAGCAGCAGCGGTCCTACAGCACGCGGCAGTTGGCCATCAACGTCAAGGGCGTGGAGGGCCGGCGGTTGATCCGGCCGACCATGTCGTTTCAGCCGGCCAACGGCAGCCCGTCGGTGACCCTCTCGGCGATGGAGGCGGAACTGCAGACCGATCCCGAAGCCGCCAGCCTCACGGCAATCTGCCGCAACGGCACCGTTCGTGTCGGCGACGTCGAAGTCGCCTTTCCCGACACGATCGAACGGGTGATCCCGCTGGAATCGATCAATCAAAAAGGCCTGATGGACCGCAGCCCGTCGGAGATTGCAATGGCCGACTTCCCGCGGGCCCGCGACCAGCACCTCGCCGAGATCGATCAGCTGGAGCAGCAGATTGCCGCCCGGCTGGCGACGGCCCTGCTCACCGGCCAGGTCTCCCAGACGACACCCGCCAACTTCGCCGGTGAACGCTCCCGGATCGAATGGAACCAGGCAAGGCTGGCGCGGATTGCGATGGAACCCTGGCGACGGTGGGCAAACGGTTTCAGCTGCCTCGCCTTCGTCCTCGTCGGCGCCCCGATGGCCATTCGGATGCGAAACGCCGACTTCCTCACCAGCTTTTTCCTCTGCTTCTTACCGATCCTACTCGTCTACTACCCGGTCTTCATGGCGGGCGTCTCGCAGGCCAAGTCGGGCGACCTGCCGCCGATCGCCGTCTGGGGCGGCAATCTGCTGATCACGCTCTGGGGACTCTGGCTCCTCCGCGGCGTCATCCGCCGCTAGCCTGCAGATAACTCGACCGGCAGCAGCCGGTTTGCAATGGGGGCCGAATCTGCGAAACTCTGCCGCGCCGGTGGGGCCGCTTCCGAGATTTGTCGGCAATCGGCTTTTCAGACAATCCCCTTCCCGCTCAGGAGTTTTCATCGATGGGCCGTCCCGTCACGCTGTTCACCGGCCAGTGGGCCGATCTGCCTTTGGAAGACCTCGCCCGCAAGGCCCACGACTTTGGCTATCAGGGGCTGGAGCTCGCCTGCTGGGGAGATCACTTTGAAGTTGACAAGGCCAACGCCGACAGCGGCTACTGTGCCGCCAAACGGGACCTGCTCGAGCAGCACGACCTCTCCGTTCATGCCATCTCCTGCCACCTCGTTGGCCAGGCGGTTTGCGACCGGATCGACGAGCGGCACAAGGCGATCCTGCCGCCGGCGGTCTGGGGCGATGGTGACCCCGCGGGTGTCAATGAGCGGGCTGCGGAGGAAATCAAGCAGACCGCCCGGGCCGCTCAGAAACTCGGCGTCTCGGTGGTCAACGGTTTCACCGGGTCGAGCATCTGGCACCTGCTCTATTCATTCCCTCCCGTACCCGAGTCGATGATCGCCGACGGCTTCAAGCAATTTGCCGACCGCTGGAATCCGATTCTCGATGTCTTCGCCGAATGCGGCGTGCGGTTCGCGCTCGAGGTTCACCCCACCGAGATTGCCTTCGACATCGAGACGGCCGAGCGAGCCCTTGAGGCACTCGGCCACCGGGAGGAATTCGGCTTCAACTTCGACCCCAGCCATCTCCACTGGCAGGGAGTCAGTTCCGTCGACTTCATCCGGTCATTCCGCGATCGCATTTATCATGTCCACATCAAGGACGCCATCGTGCTCCTTAACGGCCGCTCAGGCATCCTGACGAGCCACCTCAACTTCGGCGACCCCCGTCGCGGCTGGGACTTCCGCTCGCCGGGCCGCGGTGGTGTCGACTTTGAGGAGATCATTCGGGCCCTCAACGAGATCGGCTATGACGGGCCGCTCTCGGTCGAGTGGGAAGACTGCGGCATGGACCGCGAGCACGGGGCTGCCGAGGCCTGCGAGTTCGTCCAAAACCTTGACTTCGCGCCGAGCAACCGGCAGTTTGATGCCGCTTTCGACAAAGAAGAGTAGCGTGCTGCGGCAGCGGCCCCCGATGGCTTGTTGCTGGGGGTTGCTGACACTGCTGATCGGCCTGGTTGGGCTCGGCGGCGGGATGCACCGCCGACCTGTCGCAGCCGCCGAGCCGGCTGCGGCACCGCCGGTCGGTGCAGACTGGCTCGAGGCGGCTGAGCGGCTGATCGCCTCCGCCCGCCCGGTGAGTGACCGGCTGGCGGGGCTGATCGAAAGCTGGCCGCTGCCCGACGAATTGTCGCCTCTTGACCGCCAGCTGATCATTTCCCTCCCCGCTGATCCGGCCGCTCCCGACTGGCTGCCGGCGGCGGCCGAGCCGCTCTGGGAACGCTTCGCCGACCTGCGGCGGCAACGGGCTGCCTGGTACTTCGCGAAGGCGACAACCGCTGCAAATGGCGAGGCCGGGTCGCAGCCGGCGACTCGGGCGGCGGCTGCCCAGGAAACGGTGCGACTGCTCTCGCGAGTGATTCGGGAAGATCCAGACCACGCGCAGGCGCGACAGGGCCTCGGCTATGTCGAGCATGACGGCCGCTGGGTCTGGCCCAACGTCGCCCGGCGGCTGGCCCGCGGTGAGACCTACTCGCCCGCGGCTGGCTGGCTCCGGGCTGGCGGGCCGCCGCCTTCGGACAGCCGTTCGGCTGAGCCGCCGAGCGATCCCCCGACACTGGCGGCTGCCGACACGTTTCAGACCGCTCACTGGCAGATCCGCTCGACCGCCGGACAGGCCGCAGCAGCGGCGCTCGCCGCACGACTCGAGCAGACTCGCGATATCTGGTTGCAGGCCTTCGGCGGATTCGCCGTCGATCCTCGCGGCCTGCGGCAACGGCTGGACGGGCGACGGCGACTTCGCCCGACGGCAGCCTTCCAGGCGGTGCTGCTCGCCGATCGGCGGCAGTACATCGGCGAGCTGCAGCAGCTCGAGCCCCGGATCGCCCAAACGCTCGGCATCTACTGGACGCCGACACAGACCGCCTGGTTTTTCGTGGGCGATGAGCCGCCCGCGTTGACGATCGAGCACGAGGCCACCCACCAGTTGTTTGCCGAGTATCGGCCGACGAACAGACTCGCCGGCGAACGCTGTGGGATGTGGGCGTTGGAAGCGGTCGCCTGCCACATGGAAAGCCTGCAGCCGACGAGCTTTGGATTCACCCTCGGTGGCCGCGATGCCGGCCGGGTGCCGGCCGCCCGCGAGCGGCTCCTCAACGACGGTTTTTTCATTCCGCTCCGGGACCTCTGCAACCGCGGCCGGCTTGACCTTCAGCGGGACCCGCGACTGCCGCAGATCTACAGCCAGATCTCGGGGCTCGCCGATTTCTTTCTCAACGCGCAGCAGGGTCGATTCCGCGGCTGTTTCCTCGAATACCTGCGACGGATTTACGCCGGAACCGCCCGGGCAGACACGCTCTGGCGGCTCTGCGAGGTGTCGCCCGAAACGCTCGACGAGGCGTATCGCCGGTACCTCGCCCGACCGTGACCCCCGCCGCGTGATCTGCCGGCTCGCCAGTCCCCGGGCGGCAAAAGGCTCAGTGTGCAGTCTGCTAAACTGCGTGGTCGGACAGGGAGGTTCCTGTCTGGCCGCTGTTTGCCAGCGATCTGTCGGTCGGTTCCCGCCTGTACTCACCTGTCTTTGAAAGTCGCCGATGTCCAGTTCCGCCGCTTCCATTTCGCCTGATCTCGACCGTCTTGCCATCGACACGATTCGGACGCTCTCGATGGACGCGGTCGAAGCCGCCAAGAGCGGCCACCCGGGAACGCCGATGGCTCTGGCGCCGGTCGCCTACACGATCTGGAAGGACTTTCTGCGCTACGATCCGGCCGACCCGCACTGGCCGAACCGGGACCGGTTTGTGCTCTCGTGCGGCCACGCGTCGATGCTGCTCTACAGCCTGCTCCATCTCGCCGGCGTGCGACAGGCGGCCCCGGGCTGTACTGGCCATGCTGAGCCGGCGGTGAGTCTCGACGACATTCGGCAGTTCCGCCAACTCGGCAGCCGCTGCGCCGGCCACCCCGAGCAGCATCTGACTGTCGGCGTCGAGACAACCACCGGCCCGCTCGGCCAAGGCTGCGGCAACTCCGTCGGCATGGCGATCGCCTCACGGTGGCTCGCTGCGAGCTACAACGGGCCGGACGCGACGCTCTTTGACTTTGACACCTACGTGCTCTGCAGCGACGGCGACCTGATGGAGGGCGTCGCCTGCGAGGCCGCGTCGCTGGCGGGACACCTGAAACTCTCGAATCTCTGCTGGATCTATGACGACAACGCCATCACGATCGAGGGCGAGACCGACCTCGCTTTCAGCGAAGATGTCGGCCGCCGGTTTGCGGGACTCGGCTGGCGGGTTGAACTGGTTGCCGACGCGAACGACACGGCGGCCGTCGGCAAAGCCCTCAGCGGATTCAAGGACGAGGCCGAGCGGCCGACCTTGATCATCGTCAAGAGTGTGATCGGCTTCGGAGCACCGACCAAGGCGGGGTCTCACGCTGCGCATGGTGCTCCCCTGGGGCCGGAGGAGGTCGGCGGCGCCAAGGAAGCCTATGGCTGGCCGGCCGGCGATGCGTTTGCGGTCCCGGCAGGAGTGCCAGAGCGATTCGCGGCCACCCTGGGCCAGCGGGGAGCTGCCGCCCGCGCTGCCTGGCAGGAAGCCTACGCGGCGGCAAAGCTGGCCGCGCCGGAGGCGATCGCCGAACTCGACTGCCTGCTTGCCGGCGGACTGCCGGCCGGCTGGGAGGCCGCGATCCCCAGCTTTCCCGCCGACGCCAAGGGCCTCGCCAGCCGGGTTTCATCGGGCCAGGTGCTCCAGGCCCTCAGCGGCAGTATTCCCTGGTTCCTCGGCGGCTCGGCAGACCTGGCTCCCTCGACGATGACGCTGATCCCGGGGGCGGGCGACTTCGGACCTGAGCAGTCCGCGGGCCGGAATTTTCACTTCGGCATCCGCGAGCATGCGATGGCTGCCGCGGCCAACGGCATGGCCCTGTCGGGCCTCCGGCCCTATGCGGCCACCTTCTTCGTGTTTTTTGACTACCTCAAACCGGCCCTGCGACTTTCGGCCCTCGGTGAACTTGGGGTGATCTACATCCTGACGCACGACTCGATCGGCCTCGGCGAGGATGGCCCCACCCATCAGCCGATCGAGCAACTGGCCAGTGCCCGGGCGGTCCCGGGCCTGTCGGTCTTCCGGCCGGCCGATGCCAACGAAGTGGCCGAGGCCTACCGGGTCGCCCTGCAGCGGCCGAACCGGCCGGCCGTGATGGTCCTGTCGCGGCAGAACCTCCCGACCCTTGACCGCACCACCGTTGGAGCGGCCGAGGGTGTGGCCCGGGGCGGCTATATCCTGCGCGACGCCGACGGCGGGACCCCGGATTGCATCCTGATCGGAACCGGGAGCGAAGTGCCGATCTGCCTCGACGCCGCCGAGTCGCTCGCCGCGTCCGGAATCGCGGCCCGGGTTGTCAGCCTGCCGAGCTGGGATCTGTTTGCCGAACAGGATGCCGCCTACCGCGAAGCCGTCTTGCCGGCGGCCGTGACGGCCCGGGTGGCCTGTGAAGCGGCCTGCGGCTTCGGCTGGGAACGCTGGATCGGCGCCCGCGGCCGGTTCATCGGCATGGACAGCTTTGGCGGTTCAGCGCCGGCGAAGCAGTTGTTCACACACTTTGGCATCACTGCCGATGCGGTCGCTGCTGCCGCCCGGGAACTGGTTGGCCAGTGACGGCCGCGACAGTGGCGGTGCCGCCGTCCGATGCGGCAACGAACCAGTTCAGGGCCGATGGTGGGAGTCGCCGATCACTGCATCTTCGGCGTCGGTCCCGGCGGCGATCTCGCCGGCGTGGTTGCGGTAGAGATGATCATCGCGGTGGAGCGGATCGAGGTTGTTGCCCTCAATCCAGATCGTCTTCACTCGCCCATCCTCGTACAGAATGTGATGCGCTCCCTCGGGGTGATTCCCGCTTCGCTGCGCCGCGGCATCGGGAGCATCGGCCATCAGTGGATGGTGACCTCGGCGGAGGTCGCGAATTGGCTGCAGGACACCGGTCGCATCACGATGCCCGAGGGTGTAGCCGTAATCGCCGCCCATCCGCTCGACGAGCCGATCGAATTCAGCGGTGCCGACCGCCTCATCAAGTTCTTCTCGACTAGGAATCCGAAAGCCCCTCTCGCGGGCAAGTGCCGACCCGGGATAGACCAGAAGTCCATCGTCGGGCTTGATCCGCTCCTCTGAAACGAGTGTCGGCGCGTAGAGGCCGGCCCGTGACAGCGGGCCCTCGCCCGGAGGAGACGGGAACAACCGATGGGTGTTCGCATAGCCCTGCAACGCTTCGCCAACCTGCTGGAGATTTCGCTCAGCCCGCACCGCGCGGGCATCGCGGACCGCTTCGAAAATAAGGGGTGTCAGCAGGACCATGGCTGCGACCGCGGCCGCCGCCAGGATGAGTCGGTCAGTCCAGGCCCGGGGCTGCAGTGGCACGACAGCCTCTGCGGAGGGCGTCAGCCGCGGAGATCCCTCGGCCGCCTGTCGCACCGCCGCCAGGGTCCGGTCGGCCAGACCACTCGGCGGCACGCAGTGCTGCCGGTCGAGTTGCAGGGGCCTGACTGCCCGGTTGAGGAGCCCCAGATCTCGGTCGATACCCGGTCCCGTGTCAGGATTTTGCCGCGCCTGGTCGATTGCCCGCCGTTCGTCTTCGTCGAGGCTTTCAAACAGATAGCCAATCAGATCGTGCTGCATCGGGACTGCCTCCGCGGTCGATACGGCCAAGGGCCACCGGTGAACCCGGACCCGACAGGGCTCGGACTGGGAAACATCATGGCCGCGGCTCCGCCGATCCCGAGGTCGCCCAGGCCTGATTGAGCTTGAGCATGGCCGCGTGAAGCCGGCTTTTTACCGTCCCGACCGGAATCCCGAGGATGTCGGCTGCCTCTCGGTACTTCAGGCCCTGGTGATAGACCAGAACCAACGCTGCCCGCAGGGTTTCGGGCAGGTCGTCCACCGCCGTTCGCACCCATTCCCTGGCCTCCTCATCCTCCAGTTGTTCGACGGCGGTCGGGCCACCTGTCGAAACGATTTCCATCAGCCCGCCAACGTCGTCATCACCGGTTTTCTGATCGAGGCTGACCATCCGGTGCCGCCGATTCCTCCGCTGGGCATCGATCGCTTGGTTGGTCGCAATCGTGTAAAGCCACGGTCGGAACCGCCGTCCCTGCTCAAACCGCTCCCGTTTGAGATAGACCTGCAAAAACGTCGCCTGGAACACATCCTCGGCCATTTCAGCATTCCCGAGATACCGCCGCAGGTAGCTGAACAGTTCCTGTTCGTACCGCCGCAGGAGCACCTCGTAGGCATCCGAGTCTGCAGACGCGCAAAAACGCTGGAGCAGGTCTTCATCCGAAGGATCCACACGGTTTCCAGGGCCAAGCCGACCGCCGGGCGGCCGGGCCGGCACGTTCCCGTTGCCGACCATCGGACCGTCAACAGCCGGCTGTGGCTGGTCGATATCCATCGGTTCTACGCTCGCCGCCGGGAAAAGGTTCAGCCAACCGGTACCTTCGTCGCTCCGGTGGGACGGGGCCAGCGAAACGCCACCGTTGGGGGAGCCGCGTCCCGGAGCCCAGAAGGAGTATAGTCAGAGGCCCGTCAGGCTCGCGACCGTCCGGTCGGCAACCGCCTCCTTTTCGCACCACCACCGCCGGCCCCCGAGCATGCCCGCCAGATGACGCCGCCCCCCCAAGCGCCAACCCCTGAGGCCCGTTACCGCTGGTTCCGCCCGGGGGATATCAACGCTTTTTTTGGCCTTTCGCTCGACAACCTTGCCGACTTGACGCTGACGGTGTCGCTGCTGGCGGCGGTCTTTCACTATCCCCTCGACTTCGCCTTCGCCCACCTGGTGCCGGGGACGGCCATCGGCGTCGTCGTGGGCGATTTGATCTTTACCTGGATGGCCTTCCGGTTGGCCGCCCGCACCGGCCGCACCGATATCACGGCGATGCCGCTCGGGCTCGACACACCGAGCACGTTCGGCATGGTTTTTTTCGTGGTCGGCCCGGCCTACGCCGAAGCGGTCGGGGGCGGGCTCGGCGAAACAGAGGCCGCCCGCCAGGCCTGGCAGATCGGCATGTGCAGCATCGTCGCCAGCGGTGTTTTCAAACTCGCCTGCAGTCCGGTTGCCGGCCTGATCCGCCGGATTGTGCCGCGGGCGGCGCTGCTCGGCAGCCTGGCGGCGATCGCCCTGGCCTTGATCAGCTTTCTGCCGTTCCTCGAGGTGCTCACCCGGCCGCTCGTCGGGCTGGTCTCGCTCGGAATCGTGCTGGCGGCCCTGACGGCGCGGCTGCCGCTGCCCGGCCGGATTCCCGGTGCCCTCGCGGCCCTGCTGATCGGCGGCGGCATCGCCGTTCTCAGCGATGCTTTCGGCGGGCCGCCGGCGGAGGCTGCCGCCGCCAGCTTCGACCCCTTGGCCGCCCTCTGGCCGACCGGCTGGCTGGAGGTCTTCACCTTCTCCTGGCTCGAGGCCTGGCCGCTGACGGTGAAATACCTGCCGGTTGTCATTCCCTTCGCCCTCGGCACCGTGGTCGGCGGCATCGACTGCACCGAAAGCGCCGCGGCGGCCGGGGACGAGTTCCCGACCGGCAGGGTCATCGCGGTCGAGGGGCTGGCGACGGTGGTGGCCGGCCTCTGCGGGGGCGTGATCCAGTCGACGCCCTACATCGGCCACCCCGCCTACAAGGCGATGGGCGGGCGGGCGGGCTACACGCTTGCAACGGCGGTCTTCATCGGTCTCGCCGGGCTGACCGGTTCCTTCGCCTGGCTTTACGAACTCATTCCGGGACCGGCCATTTTGCCCATCCTGATCTTCATCGGCCTCGAGATCTCGGCTCAGAGTTTTCATGCCACGCCGCAACGGCACTATCCGGCGGTCGCCTTCGCCTGCGTGCCCGCGCTCGCCGCTTTGGTGGTGATTCAGACCGACAAGCTGCTGGCTGCCGGGGCTGAACCAACGACCGGACTGGCCGCCGAACTGTTCAGCCTGCGACTCCTTGCGTCCGGATTCATCCTGACAAGCCTGCTCTGGGCCGGCCTGCTGGCGGCATTGATCGACCGTCGCCTGCTCGTTGCAGCCGGCTGGTGCGCGGCTGCGGCGGGGATGTCGCTGTTCGGCCTGATCCATTCCCCCTTCGCAGACGGGCGGCTGTTTTGGCCCTGGGCAATCGGCGGCCTGCCGGCTGCCGCCGGGGGGCGGGGGCCGGTTGAACTTGCCGGAGCCTACCTGACGCTCAGCGGCATTTTCCTCGCCTGGGGGCTCTGGCTGGCCCGGCAGCCGGCTCACTCCAAGCCGTAAGCGCCCGCCACCGGCACGCTGGCCGGCGAACCGCCTAAGGCCGATGTTCCGGCAGCTGACGAGGTCAGCCCGCCGCCACCGGCGAACTGGGTGCCGGAGAGGAAGCGGGGCTCGATCGCGAAGGTCACCCCGACGTTCTGGCGGCTGAAGTCGACGTTGAAACCGAAGCTCATCAGGAAGGATTCGCCGATCCGCACCAGTTGGAACCGCTGGCCGATGTTCCGGCCGGTGAGGTCAACCGACGACCCGAAGGAACTGGCCCACTTGGGGCTCATGCGATAGGTGTAGGAGCCGGTCAGCA
Source organism: uncultured Chitinophagaceae bacterium (assembly GCA_964541275.1). GTDB lineage: Bacteria > Planctomycetota > Planctomycetia > Pirellulales > UBA1268 > UBA1268. The sequence goes on from CAZIQV010000005.1 coordinate 14,321, forward strand.
CGCTGGCGGTGATCGGGCCACCGAATGACTGGTACCCCATGTAGACACTGCCCCGGGCCGAGCGGTTGAGCAGGGCCCCGACGGTGTAGAGCTGTTGTCCACCGGTGAAGAAGTCGACATCGGCCGTCGACAACACCGTCGTTCGGTCGCCGATGTGCCAGCGGAAATCGTACTGCCAGAGGCCGAGCGCCTGGCCGAAGTTCTGACTGGTCGTCGGGAAAAACTCGCCATCGACGTCAAACACGATCCAGTCGACGATCCGCCGGTCGCCGTAGGCCCCCCGCTTGGTCTGCCACCGCTGTCGGGCTCCCACCCGGAAGGCGGTCAGATCGTTGACCAGCTCCGAGGGCCCCGTCACCCAGCCGCCGATCCCGCGGCGGATGGCGTAGGTTCGGGGGTCGTACTTGTTGTCTGGACCGAAGATGAACGGCGGGGCCAGCCGATACTGGGGATTGCCCGCCAGATTCTGCGGGGCCCCGAAGTCAAAGAAGGGGATGTTGCGGCGGTACTGATTGATCGTGTCGTCATCGATCTGATCGTAGAGCGGAAACTGGTCATAGCTCTGCGTGGCATCGGCATAAGAGAACTCAGCCTCGAAGATCACCTTGTGGGCGAGGCCGTGGAGGTTCCAAAGTGAGCTCTCGACGTTGTTGTCGGCGGTCCACATCGGCAGGCTGGAGCGGATGCCGACCTGGCCGTAGGCCCGGTTGATCGGCTGCTGGTTGAGGTCCTGGCCCCAGTGGCCGAGTTCGCCGAGGGCATACGGCACGAGCTTGACCGGGCCCGCCTGGAATGGCAGGTCGATCTCCTGCCGGGTCACCAGCCGCTCGCCGATCACGTTGTTTTCGTAGGGCAGGAGCGTCCAGATGTTAAGGCCGGCCTGATTCTGCGGGGCCCGACCGCTCCCGGGGAAGGTCGGCGGCGGCTGCGGCTCACTCTGTCTGACATAGCTGATGCTCGAATGCTCGTACCACGACAACGCGTCCCGCAACAGCGGCTGGGCGATCAGGTGATGATCGAGCCGGGGCCACCACTCACTCTGCGTGAAAAAGGGATCGACCCGCAGGCTGGTCAGCAGCCGCAGCTGGCGATTGTCGATCGGCCGCCGCAGGTCGAGCCAGGTCCGCTGCTCGTAGCCCTCTTCCCACTCGGCTTCGTAATATTCCTCGAGGAAGTTGATGTCGCTGATCCAGCCGGCCGCGCCCCGGGCCTGCCAGCCGGCGATGAGATCCTGCCGATGCCGCCAGAACGCCCGGCCGCGAAAGGCATCGGGATAGTTTGCGTAGATAAAGTTGTTGCGCTCGAGGCCGAGCCTGTCGATGCCGCGGTCGACCACGAACCAGGCGTCGGCAACACCGTTGGCCGGCGTGGCGAGGCCGAGGAACTCGGGCCGGTTGTAGACCAGCGAACTCCCGAAGCCGGGCCCCCGAAGGCTCAGGTAATCGACGTCAAAGTTCCAATCGACCCCGGGCGGGGCCCTACGGATGCCGAGCACCTGGAAGACGTCCCAGCTGGTCAGCACCTGCGTGCCGAAGATCTGGTCGTTCTTTACCTTCACGTCATTGATGTAAAAGGTCGGCTTCTTGGCGTTGGTCGCCAGAACCGGCCACCATAGGATCGGCACCCCGCCGAGGGTCACGGTGTTTCCCCGGCTGGTGACAAACTGCTGGTGCTCAACGGCGGGCTCGCCGGTGGTCGGATCGATCATTGGCATGCCGAAGGAGCCTGGCACCGGCACCTGTTCGTCGGTGAGGGTCAGCTCGCGGGAGCGAAACTCCCAGGTCGGCACTCCCATCCGGCTGGTTGTCAGGCCGGTCCGCTCGGCGACGAAGCGGCTGCGGTCGACCTGCCGCAGCACGTCGGCCCGCAGGCGGATCAGGCCGGCATAGCTATCGACCGGCGTCAGCACCGACGCCCCGGTGATCACGCCGCTGGATCGTGGCACGTCATAGAACATGCTGACCGCTTCAATCACCCGCTGGCCCTGCCGGAAGACAACATTGCCTTCCATATAGAGTTCCAGCGGCGTGTCGGCAGCCTGGCCGGCATCGCCGGCGAGGTCGGGCTGGGCTTCGCTGCGGGTCCAGATCACCATCCGGTCGGCCGAAATATCGAGCGGTCCGGCCGGATCAACCCCGTCAATCACGAGGTTGATGCCCGAGGTGATCACGGCGATCCACTCCCCGCCGGCCGGGCTGGGAAACCATTGCACGGCCAGCGGCATGCTCGACCGGGGAAACGCCCGGAGCCGCCGGCCCACCACCAGCGGCTGAACCGCGGGGGCGGCAACGGTCCCAAACTCGGCGAACTGGGCAGGGACAACGCCGGCGTCCGGGCCTTCGTCCTCCCGCCGGCCGGCCGGCTGCTCGCTGGCGACCGACGCGAGGGCGGCGGCCGCCGCCGGCGGGGCCGCCGGCGTTTCATAGAGCGTCGGCCGGCCGCCAGCCGGGACAACACTGTCGAAGGTTAGCTGGGGGTCGCGGATGATCCAGAACCGGCCGGCCCAGCGATCGTCCCGAATCGTGGCGGCAGGCTCGAAAGCGGCGGCGTCCCCGGCGACAGAGCGAACCTGCACGCTGCCGGCCATCCGCACGAGGACTGTCCGCAAGGGCGGGGCGACCGGTTCTGCGGCGGTCGCGGGAACCGACGGCGGCCGCTCAATCCAGACAACCGCCTCGTGGGCGGTTGCCTCGGTCTGCCCCTGCCGCACCGTCGCCCCCCCGGTCAGGTGCCAGACGTCGTACGAGCCCTCTGTCCACCGCGCAGCCTGAGTGGCCTCGAGGCTGAGCAACTCCCGCGGGTTGGCCGCCGGCACCTCGATGCTGCCCGCCTCCGCGATCGCCGCGGCGAGTCCCCGGACCGGCAGCCCGGCGAGCTTTCCCGCCGGTGCGGTCGGCGGAGGTGGTTCGGCTCTCCCAGCCGGCATCGCCGCCGGGCAGAGGAGACCAAGCAGCAGGCATCCAGCCAGCCGGATGCCCGCCTGAACCCAGGCGGGCCGATTCTGCTCCGATCGCTCCAGACGACCGCACCAAGGCGGCCCTGGTCCGCGATGGCGACCGCCGCAACGACCGTGATGGAGTTGGCTGTGAGACACGCGCACCCGCATTCGCCGAGACCGCGTCCGGTCCGTCGGCCCAGAGGGAGAACAGATTGAGGGCGGGACTATAAGGACGCCCCGAAAATCCGGTCAAGGTGTCGCCGCGGGAAAGGAAAGCGACCGAGGCGACTGAGGCAAACCGGTAAACTGGGGCGGTCTTCAAACCCGCCACGACTTCCGCATGCCACCGCCACCCAACCACGATTCCCGCGTTGCCGGCGCGGTGGCCCGCTGGCTGGTTCGCTGGCGAAGATCCCTGGCCCTGCTGGGGCTTGTGCTGGGCCTCGCCGGGGTGGTGGCCTCCCGGCAACTCGAATACTCCCGGTCGATCGCCGCGATGTTCGACCGGAACGATCCGGCGGTCGTGCCGTTTGAGCGGCTCGGCCGCACCTTCGGGTCAGCGGCTGCGGTGCTGGCGGTTTACGATGACCCCGCGTTGTTCAGCCCTGGCGGATTTGATCGGCTCAGCGACCTGACAGCGGCGCTGAACGGCCTGCCCGGTGTTGCATCGGCCACCAGCCTTGCCACCACACCGCTGGGCCGGGGCATCATCGCCACCGAGACCAATCCGGCGGCGGCCCGGCTGGTCTCGCTCATGGAAGGCTACACCGTCGGCAGTGATCGCCGCACCGCGGCGGTGGTCTGCGTGCTGGCCGGCGGCACCGACGCCGACGACGGCGTGCCCGGCCGGGGCGACACGATCGACGCCATGCGACGCATCATGGAGGCCTACCCTGACGGCACGGTCGCCGGCGAGACGGTGATGCTCCGAGACGGGTTCGCGATGCTTCGCCGCGATGGCAACCTGCTGGGGACCACCGCGGGGCTGCTCGCCTCGGTCGTGCTGCTGGTGCTCTTTCGCAGCCTGCGGTGGCTGGTGGCGCCGCTGGCCGTGGTGCTGCTGGCACTCTGGGGAACCCGCGGCCTGCTGGCCGTCGCCGGAGAAAAGTTGACCATGGTCTCCACGATGCTCTCGGCGATGGTGACCGTGGTGGCGATCGCCACGGTCGTGCACATCATCGTCGAGTTCCGGCGGCGGCGCGACGTTGGTGAACCGGCCGAGGCCGCCCTCACCGGGGCGTTGACCCGGCTCTTCTGGCCGATCGTCGGAGCGATTGCCACCGACATGATCGGCTTCGGCTCGTTGATCGCCAGCCGGGTCGGGCCGGTGCATGACTTCGGCATCATGACCGCGATCGGGGCGGGGATGGTGCTGCTGGCAGTGGCGGCGGCGGTTCCCTGGTTTGCCCTGGCCGGCAGGTTTGGTGGCGATCCGGCCCGGGTCTGGGGCGAGGGGAAACTCGACGGCGGACTCGACCGGCTGGTCGGCCGAATCGTCCGCTCCCCCGGGCCGATTCTGGCAGCCGCCGTCGGCCTGATCGCCCTGGCTGCCCTCGGGCTGTCCCGGCTTCAGGTTCAGACCGACTTTATTGAGAACTTTCGGCGGGACAGCCCCGTGGTCAAGTCGTATGAAATTGTCGAATCTCGCCTCGGCGGCGCCGGCGTCTGGGACATCCTGCTGCCGGTCGCCGACCCGGTCGATGCCGCCACGCTGGCCCGGGTGGCCACCCTCGAAAAAAGCCTCCGGAGCGAGGTCGCTGCCGCCGGGGCGACACCGGGAAGCGGCCTGACGAAGGTGCTCAGCGTCGCCGATCTGCTGGAGACGGTCTCGCCGGTCTCGCTGGAGCGGCTCGAACGCTCGGCGGTCGGCAGTTGGATGGTCACCGCCGCGGTCGGCCTGCTGCGGCAGCAACTGCCCCAGCTCGCCGACAGCCTGATCGGCAGCGATCCGGCCGACGGTTCGACCTGGCTGCGGGTGATGCTGCGGGCCCGGGAGCGGCAGCCGGCGGCAGCCAAGCGGCAGATCATCGACCAGGTTCGGGGGCTCGTGGCCCGGGACTTTCCGCAGACCGCCGGCCGGCCGGCCGGTGAGGTGACCGGCTTTTTCGTGCTGCTCGCCCAGCTCGTCGAGCGGATGCTGGCCGATCAGTGGCTGACCTTCCTGCTCGCCGCGGGGGGAATCTTCGTGCTGTTGTCGGTCGGCTTTCGCAGCCCGATCATCGGGGCGATCGCCCTCGTCCCCAATACCCTGCCGATCGTCGTCGTGCTCGGCATGCTCGGCTGGTCGGGCAGCCCGATCAACATGGGCACCGCCATGATCGCCGCGGTCTCACTCGGCCTGTCGGTCGACAGCTCGATCCACTACACGACCGCGTTCCGTCGCGCGCTGGCGGCCGACGGAGCGATTCGAGCGGCCCTTGCAACCGCCCACCAGACCGCGGGCCGGGCGATGATCTTTTCGACCCTCGCCCTGGTCGTCGGCTTCCTCGCCTTGACCACCAGCGGGTTCATGCCGACGGTCTCTTTCGGCGGACTCTCGTGTCTGACGCTGCTCGGCGGCCTCGTGGGCAACCTCGTGGTGCTGCCGGTGCTGCTGTCGCTCGCGGCCAGCCGGTTTGGCTGGGCCGGTTGAAGGGCCGCGACCGCGCTGCCAGACTTCGTCGGTTGATCCATTCCCGCCAGACCTCCATGCCCTTGAGACACCGCCATGTCGTCCGAATTCACCGTTTCAGTTGCCACCAATCCCGACACCGCCGGGATTCGGGCAGAGCCCTCTGCCGACCCGGCGCGGTTCGCCGGCGACGCGCTGGTGCTGTTTCTCAGCCCGGGCGGGGTCGCTCGCGGAGGGGTGGCGGAACTCGATCGGGCCACCGGCGGGCTGCTGGGGCGACTGGCGGAGGCGGGTGAACTCACCGGCAAGCGGTATGAGAGCGTGCCCGTGCTCGCTCCGCCGGGGCTGGCCTGCAGGCAATTGCTTGTCGTGGGCATCGGCCCTGCCGACGAGGTCGATGCCGGGCTGCTTTACCGGGCCGCGGCCCTGGCCGCCCGGCAGCTCTCGGGCCGGCCGCGGGGCCTGGTCGGTTTTCTCGCGGAGGGCTGCTGGACCAACGATCAGCTTGAGCAGGCGGTCGCCGGAGCGGCTGTCGGCATGGTGGGGCAGGACCTCTACCGGGCGGAAAAGAAGCAGCACCCCTTCGCCGGCACGGTCTGGCTTGAGGCAGCGGTCGAGGTTGTCGCCCGCGGGGCCGTGATCGCCGACGGTGTCAACCTGGCCCGCCGGCTGGTCAACCTGCCGCCGGACGATCTCTACCCCGAGACCTTCGCCGAGGAGGCGGCCACCGTCGCCTCGCGGGTCGGCCTCGAGATTGAAATCTGGGATCAATCGCGGCTCGAGCGGGAGCGGTGCCGGGCGTTGCTGGCTGTCGCCCGCGGCAGTTCCCGAGCTCCCCGTCTGGTGCTGTTGCATTATCGCGGGCCTCGGGCCGCCGCTGCGGCCGCGGGCAGCCGGCCCGACCTCGCCCTTGTCGGCAAGGGCGTCACCTTCGACTCCGGCGGGCTCTCACTGAAGCCCTCCGACGGCATGCTGGCGATGAAGTGCGACATGTCCGGGGCCGCTGCGGCCCTCGGGGCAATCGCCACGATTGCCGCCCTCAAGCTTCCGGTGCATGTCGTCGCCGCCGTCGGCCTCGTCGAGAACATGAACGGGGCGGCCGCCTACAAGCTCGGCGACGTGGTGACCGCCCGCAGCGGCACGACGATCGAGATTCACAACACCGACGCCGAAGGCCGGGTGGTGCTGGCCGACGTCCTCGACGTGGTGGCCGACCTGCAGCCCCGGCGGATCGTCGATGCAGCCACCCTCACCGGGGCCTGCATGGTCGCCCTCGGTCGGGACATCGCCGGTGTCTTCACCAATGATCAAACCTGCTGTGACGCCGTCGCCGCCGCCGCTGAAGCAGTCGGCGAGCGGGTCTGGCAGTTCCCGATGGACCGTGACTTTGACGAACAGATCGAAAGCCCGGTGGCCGACATCAAAAACGTCGGGGACGGACGACTCGGCGGGGCGATCACCGCGGCGAAGCTGCTCGAACGATTCGTTCGCGGGATTCCCTGGACCCATGTCGACATCGCCGGTCCGGCCTTTGCCGACAAGCCCCGCCCGTGGATCGCCGGCGGCGGCACCGGCTCGATGGTGCGGCCGTTCGTCGAACTGGCCCGGCGAACCGAGCCCGCGAAAGACTGAGGGAATCCAGCAGACGCCGCCACTGCCACCCGGCGACAGGATGTCGCCAATGAGCACCAGCGGGCGGAGGCCCGCCAAGGAAAGGCCGACACGATGTCG
>CAZIQV010000006.1:0-21569 GCA_964541275.1 uncultured Chitinophagaceae bacterium
ACGACATCGTTCTCAGCGGTCTCGATATCAGTCTCGACGGAAACTCCAGCGGCCCCGACATCGCCGAGAACTCGGCCGCCGCGGCCAGTTCGGCGGCTTCTCCCGCCACACCCGACGGGTCGGGTGGCGACGGCGCAGAACCGCAGAGTGTCGAGATCGGCGGGTCATTTGCTGACGACCTTGACCTGGAAAGCCTCGTTGCCGGCAGCGAGGTGGTCGGCGACGGCCCCGGGTCGCCCCTCGCCTCCGCCGCCGACTTGCTCTCCGGTTCGGACCTGCTCGGCGGCAGTGTCGTCGGTGAACCGGCTGCCGCCGGCAGCGGCATTCTCAGCGATTCCGGCAGTGGTGCAGGCGATGTCGGCAGCCAAATCTCCGGCGGCAGCGGCGTCATCATGGAAGGCGGGATCGACCTGCAGGGCGATGAGGTCAAGCCCTGGGACGTCGATCTCGGCGAGTTCATGAACGACGTCGAGGAGGATGCCGACGCCCCGACCATGCTCGGCGGCGGCGGTGAATTCGACCTTGACGACTCAGCAACCGCTGATGACCCGAGCCAATCGGCCGAACTGGCGTCGGAATCACAAATCGGCGGCGACTCCAGCTTTTTCGACAAGTCGCAGGGGCCGGGCGATTCGAGTTTCTTCGACCAGTCAGTCGGACTCGATGGTGGCCTGACAACAGCATCGCCACTCAGTGAGATGCCCTCGAGTTCACAAATGGGCATTGGGATCGAGACGAAGTTCACCGCTTTGCAGGTGACCGGCCTGATCTGCTGCTCGCTGCTGCTGCTCATCGGCGGCCTGTTGACCTTTGACCTCGTGCGGACGATTGGCAGCCCCAACGACACACCGCTTGCCAGCCCGATCGCTGGAGGGCTGGCAAGCCTGATGGGCTTCCGCTGAGCCGCGGCGACACGGGCCTTGAAGCGATTCGGGAGATGCCGCACCGGCTGCCACCCGTCAGCGGTGAACCGTTCGACGAGCGGTCCCGAGGGAAGAAACGTGACCGCCACCGCGCCGCGGTCGGCAGCCGTTTCCCCCGCAGTGCGAAGGACGAGCGGCGGCGTTCGGCCCGCGGCGGCGCAGCGGGCGGCCGCCTGCTGCCAATCGCGATCGCCGCGACCGCTGACGAGGACAACCCCAGCACGAGTCTCCGCTGCCAGAGCGGCCAGCCGCGTGCCGTCAGTCCCGTGATGCGGCGCGACCAGCAGATCACACGCCGGCGGGTTGGCGATGAAGCGGTCGAGGGGGTGACCCTCGAGGTCGCCGGTCAGCAACAGCCGCCGCCCCTCCGATTCAACCGCGAGCACGAGGCTCTGCTCGTTGTCGGTTCCGCCCGGCACGGCCGGGCCGGGGGGTGGATGCAAGGCCCGGGCGATGCACTCATCCCCAAGCTGAATCCGGTCCCCGGCGACGCAGGGATGCACCGGCACGTTTCGGCGTCTGAACTCGTCAAGCAGCGTCCTGACGGTAGCCGCCGAGCTCGCCAGAAATGCGGGCGTCACCAGAACGCGGCCGATCGGAACCGTCCGCAGGAGCGTCGGCACGCCGTTGAAGTGGTCGGTATCGGCATGCGAAAGCACCAACAGGTCGATCCGCGGCAGCCGCTCCTCCAGCAGCACAGCCGTAAGCGACCGACCGGCCGCCGCCGCCCCACCGAGACGGCCCGCATCGTAGACCAGGCACTGGCCGGTGGGTGCGCGGACGACGATGCCGCAGCCGTGCCCAAGGGCCGCACAGATCACCCGCAGGGGCTCGCGGGTCACCGTCGGCAGCTGCTGCCACGCCAGACCGGCCAGCAGCCAACAGGCCGCTGCCACCGCCAGCCGCCGGGCCCGGGCGGCGGCCGCCGGGACAGCCGCCGTCGCCGCCGGCAGCCGGCGGGCAGTTCCGCGGAGTCGGGGCCGGCCTTGGGCGATCTCATGCCAGCACAACAGCAGCCCGGCAACGAGCAGGTACCACCCAACCAGCCACCAGCCCGGAGGCCCGACGGTGGTCAGCGACACGCCCGGCACCGCGGCAACCTGCGTGACGAGCCACTCGATTGCCGCCGCCGCCAGGCCACAGACCGATCCGGCCAGCGAGCCGACAGGGGGCAGCAGGCCCCCGATCGTGACCACGGCCAACCCCGCCCCAAGCACCACCGACACCAGCGGTGACACGAAAAGGTTCACCAAAACCGCTGCCGGCGCGAGCCGATGGAAGGTTGCCGCCACCAGCGGTGCGGTCCCCAGCCAGACGGCCAGGCTGGCCAGCAACAGCCGCCCCCAGTGGCCAGCCCAGCGCCGCAACTGCCGCTGCCATCGCGGCCGGCTTTGCTCAATGAGCCGGTCTAGCGGGTCGCCCCGGTCGCCATCGACCAGCGAACCGCCCACCGAGATCAGCACAGCGGTCGCGAGAAACGACAGCTGCGAACCGACTGCAGTCACCGCCGCCGGAGACCAGAGCAGAATCACGACGGCAGCGACGGCCAGCGGCCGCAGGCCGCCGGGCCGCTGATTGCGGCAGACTGCGAGCCAGATCGCCCAGATCAGGATCGTCGCCCGGACCACCGGCACGTCGGCCCCGACAACGGCGGCGTAGAGACTGATGCCGCAGGCAGCCACCGTCCAGGCCGCCCGGCGCGGAAAGGCCAGGGACCGCAGCAACCCCAACACGACGGCGGCGAGCAGACCGACGTGGAGTCCGGAAATCGCGAGCACGTGAATCACGCCCGCGGCGGCAAAGCTGTCGAGGAGGCTGCGGGGCAGCGCCTCGCGGCGGCCGAGCAGCATCGCGGCCGCCAAGGGCTGCTGCCCGGCGGGGACGAATCGCCGCAACCGCTCGTCGGCAGCGTGTCGTAGTCCAGCGAGCAGGCGGCCCGGCGACCACCAGGCCGCCGGCCTGACAACCTCCACCTGCGTCCAATCACGAACGCGGATCAGCGAGAGGATACGGTCCTTTCGGGCCTGCTCGGCAAAGTCGAACTCGCCAGGGTTGAGGGCGGGCCGCGGCCGGAGTCCCCGGCCGAAAAGTCGCACCCGGCTCCCCGCCGGCAGCGGCCGGACCGGGGCATCGACAAACACGCGTGCCCGGCCTGTCGCCGGCCGCCAGCGAGCGCCGTCGCGGGCGGCGGTCAGCTGGAGCTGCCACTGGCAGGCCGAAGCGACCGGTCGATCCTTGCCGGGTCGGCCCGCGGTCGACCGTTGCCGCGGCCCGACAACCACCCGCCCCATGACAGCCACCGGCCGCGGGGTTTCGCCGAGACTCCAGGCAAGATCGGTGGCTGAAAACAACCGCGTCCGGCTCCAACTCCAGCCCGCCGAGGCGATCGTGACCGCCGCCAGCAGCAGCAGCCAGGGCAGACGGCCGCCGGCAGGCCGCTGCTGCTCGGTCCGCGTTGCGGCCGCCGCTGCAGCGAGCAGCGTCGCCGCAGCACCGACCGCAAGACTGAGGTGCCAGGCCCGCGCGACGGCGGAGCCGGCCAGCCATTGGCCGAGCCAACAGCCACCCGCGACTGCAGCCGCCGCGGCCACCACCGGCGGCAGTTCCGGCAGCAGACCGCTGCCGACGCGGATTGCCGATCGGCGGCGAAAGCCGTCGATGGCCGTTTTCACCCGCAGCAGCAGCCGCACCCGCCGAAGCGGTTCGGGGCCGCCGGCCGCTGGCAGATCTGGTGGCGGCAGACTTCTGCCCGCGATTTTCCGCCGTCGGGCCCAGCCCCGGCCGCCGGGCAGCGCCCGCTTCACCCCGTCCCAATCGATTCGCACGGCGTCGCCACCCTCCACTTGAGATCTCCGGAGCCAACGCCGCGGCGGCGGGCCCTGGATCAAAAGCGGACGGCGGCGGGGTCAGGGGCAGCCAGCTCCCGAGTCCGGCCTGCGGGCCTGCAAAATCCGCGGAAGCCCAGCCGCATCAGTGAGCGTCGGCTCGGCCACCAGCCCGGCGGTCGCGGCCACCAACCGCTCGGCGGCAGCCGCCGTTGCCGGCCCCACCTCGACGAGCAGCCAGCCCCCGGGGGCCAGCCGTTCGGCTGCCTGGGGGAGCAGCCGGGCGATCAGTTCACAGCCGGTTGGACCAGCCACCAGCGCCTCCCGAGGCTCGTGCAGCCGAACGTCCGCAGGCAGGCCTGCAAACTCATCCTCCCGGACGTAGGGCGGATTGCTCACGATGAAGTCCCAGGGACCGGCCGCTGCGTCGTGGCCGAGCAGGTCGGCGACGACGAGATCGACCCGGTCGGCCACCCCGTGTTTCCGGGCATTCCCGGCCGCCACCGCGAGCGCCGCCTCGGACAGGTCGGTCGCCAGGACGCGGGCAGCGGGCAGCCGGGCGGCCAGTGTGATGCCAATGGCCCCCGATCCGGTGCCGACATCGGCGATCCTGGGGCCGGCCGCTGCTTGCCGCGGTTTCCAGAGGTCGAGCACCCTGACGACAAGCCCCTCGGTCTCGGGCCGGGGAATCAGCGTCGCCGGGGTGACGGTAAAGGCGAGCGAGAAGAACTCCCGGCTGCCGACCAGGTAGGCGACCGGTTCGCCGCCGCCGCGCCGGCGGACAAGTTCCCGGAAGCGGGCCCGCTGCTCGTCGTCGACCGGCTCGTCAAAGGCGGTGTAGAGCAAAATACGCGGACAGCCCCGCACCGTTGCCAGCAGCACCTCGGCGTCGAGTCGGGGCGAATCACTGCCGCGGCCGGCCAGCCAGTCGGTCGTCCAGGTCAGCAGCCGGCCAACGGTCCAGGCCTCGGGCTGATCGGCCGCCGGAGGAGACGGGGAAGGAGCATCTGCCATCGTTGCGACACTTTCGTTGTGGTCGCCGGCCCCAACACCCCGGGCGGGGCCGACCCGCGGTCAGCCGGCGACAAGACCGCCCCGGCGGTCCTGCCGGACCCGCTCTTCGAGGGCGTCGAGCACCAGCCCGAGCCGGCCGGCGAGAATCTGGTCGAGGTTGAAGTTCTGGTTGAGCCGATGATCGCTGAGCCGATTCTGAGGAAAGTTATAGGTGCGGATTCGTTGGCTGCGGTCGCCCGAGCCGACGAGGCCACGCCGCTCGCTGGCCCGCTTGTCGTGCTCGATCTGCCGCTGTCGCTCATACAGCCGCGTCTTGAGCACCCGCAGGGCCTTGGCGAAGTTCTTGTGCTGGCTCTTCTCGTCTTGGCACTGCACCACGATGCCAGTCTCAAGATGAGTCAGCCGCACCGCTGAGGTGGTCTTGTTGACATGCTGCCCGCCGGGCCCGCTCGCGCAGAACAGATCCTTGCGGTACTCGTCGGCGGCGATCGAGACCTCGACATCCTCCGGCTCGGGCAGCACCGCCACCGTCGCCGCCGACGTGTGCACCCGCCCCTTCGCCTCGGTGTCGGGAACCCGCTGCACCCGGTGCCCGCCGCTTTCGTACTGCAACCGGCGGAAGACATCGCCGCCGGAGACCGCAATCACCAACTCCTTGAAGCCGCCGAGTTCCGTCGGGTTGGCATCCATCACCTCGATGTCCCAGCCGATCTCGGCCGCGTAGCGGCGATACATTTCGAAGAGATCGCGAACGAACAAGGCGGCCTCATCGCCCCCCGTGCCGGCTCGAAGCTCGATAATGCAGCGGGTCCGGTCGGCGTCGGGATCTTCCAGGCAGGCATCGAGCAACGAGTCCCACTCGGCATCGCGACGCCGCCGCAATTCGGGAAGCTCAGCCTCGGCCAACTCCCGCAATTCGATGTCATCGCCCGCCGCCATCTCGGCATGCTCGGCGATCTCCCGCTCGACGCTGAGAAAATCCCGGTACCGACAAGCCAGCCGGGCGAGGCTGCCGTGCTCGCGGGCCACGGCCGACATCTTCTGCGAGTCGGTTTGCACCGCCGGGTCGGCAAGCAGTCGCTCAAGCTCTTCGAAGCGGGCGAGTTTGCTGTCGAGTTCTTCCCGCATCATCTCTCCCGCGGCTGCAACCCTCGGCGCCGAAAGGCCGGCCGCACCGATCGCTGCAGCAGACCGCCGACTGGACCACCGTCACCGTGGCCGTGGCCGTGCGACCCGGGACGCCGTGCTGTCCGCCGCGTTCAGGCGGGTCAGCCGGCGGGGGCCTCAGCCGGCTTGGCGGCCTTTTTCCCCTTCTTGAGACTCGCATAGCCGCTCGACCCAAATTTCGACTTGAATTTCTCAATCCGGCCGGCGGTGTCGACGAACTTAAGTTTGCCGGTAAAGAAAGGGTGGCACATATTGCAGATATCGAGCTTGATTTCCGGCACCGTACTCCGCGTCGTGAAGGTGTTGCCGCAGCCGCACTTCACGGTCGCCTCGACGTACCTCGGGTGAATGCCGTCTTTCATCTTCCTGCTCGTCCTGCGGTGCCAATGGGGAAACAGCACGGATCGACGCGACGCCACCAGAGCTGAGGCTCCGGACCAGCCGTGACTGCCACCGTGAAGATCTGATCATACCGGTCGAGGTTTCAGTGGGCAATTGGGAACCGGCCGATTCCTGCCCGCCCGCGGCCGTTTCCTGCTCGGCCCGCGCGGCCCGCAACCGGCTGCCGAACCGCTGGGGCGACCGGTCGTCACGAAGCAGGGCGACTGCCGCTGCGGTTTCGCCGAGGGCGAGTTTCGCGGTGGCCAGATTCAGCCGGGCGGCAGCCGCCCAGCGGCCGTCGGGGGCCGCCTCGAGTGTCATTCTTCCGAGATAATCGCTGGCAGTTTGATAATCGCCCTCGGCGAGGGTGACGAGGCCGAGAAAATACGTGGCGTCTTCCTTCATCTGCTCATAAAGGCGACGCACCCGGTCGCGTTGCGGCTCCGGGGCTCGCTCGGCGAGGTCGCTGATGACCGCGGCGGTCGGCCGGGCCATCAGATAGGCCTTTTTCGCCCCTTCCGGCCCGGCGAATTCACCGCGAAATTCCCGGAGTCGGCCCGCGTAGAGCGGTCGAATCACCCGGCCGCGGCCGCGCCGGCCCGGGGCCGCCCGCCCCTGCTCAAACGAAACGGCCATGCCGGCCAGTTCACGGGCAGCGGCCCTGGCGATGCCGGCTCCGCCGGTTCGCTGTCGTCGCCGGACCTCAAATGGAAACTGCCAAAGAGCCGGTGAAGCGAAGTCTTCGGCGTGGGGAAGGGCGGCGATGGCTGCTGTCGCCACCGCCGATGCGTCGACCGCCAACCGGACCGCGTTGCCGCCGAGCAAATTCTGCTCCACGAGCCGCATGCGGCGGGAGAGCGACTCAGGGTCGGCACAGACCAGCACCCCAAGGCTGAGCATGTCGTCCGCAGACAGCGGGTAGGGCCGGTCCTCGGCATCGAGCCGATCGAGGATCGCCGGATCGGCGGCGGCCTCGCGGACGGTCGCCACCCCGGTGCCGTCCGGGCCGGGGATCGGCAGGCCGTAGGTCGGTTCAAACAGGTAGGCTTCGCCGCCGGAGATGAGGGCCGGAGCCCAGGGCCGCAGTCCTCCGCCGGCATCAATCGTCGCCAGCATCACTCCCTTGAGCCCGGCCTGCCGCAGCAATTCAAGAAAGATCCAACTCCGCTGTGCCGGGCTGCCGCGTCCGGCGAGCAGAATTTCGCCCCGCCCAAACCAGCGGTCCCCGGCAGCCGAACGGTCGGCCGCCAGCGGCGGGTCGCTCTCGATCGCCAGCGACCGGATCGTCCAGCGGAACAATGCCACGGCGATGTCGACGTCGTCGACCGCCTCGCCCCGCGCAGATTTGGCAATGTCAGCGAGCCAGCGGCAGTCTCGCAACGCCATCACATCGCGACGGGCATCGAAAACCGCGCTGCCGAGTTGCTCCGGGTCGCAAAGCTTCCGCAGCGGCTCCGGCAGCGTTTCCGCCAGCGGGTCGATCCGCCAATCGCGGCTCGCCGCTTCATCGCCGACGGGATCGGCGTGAATCCATTGATTCAGCCGATCGAAGACCTGAGCAAACGCCGATGCCTCGTCGTACTGCTCGAGCCGGCCGAGCACAGTCATCGCCCCGTTGAGCAGTTGGCCGCGAACCTCCCGGGAAACCGGCGGCACGATCCGGACCTCGGCGGGCGGGGGGGCTGGCGGCGTCTGCGGACAGCCTGCCAGCAGCGGGCCGCCGAGCAGCATGCAGCCGAGGCCGAGCAGCGAAAGCCGGTGGTCAGATCGTGTCATCGGTCGGCCGTCTCCCCCCGCGTGCGGTCGGCTCCCTGGTACGGTTGCTGCTGCGTTGATGGCCGGCGGCGACGTTCAGCGATCCGCTACCGCCGCAGCCGCCGGAGGCAATTCTCCGGCGGCCTCGGCGCGAACCTGATGAATCTGCAGGACCCGCTCAATCACTCCCCGGAGTTCAGCCAACGGTACCATATTGGGGCCGTCGCTCGGGCTCAGGCTCGGATCGGGATGCGTCTCGAAGAAGACGCCGTCGATCCCAACGGCGGCGGCAGCCCGCGCCAGCGGTTCGACAAGCGTGCGGTCGCCACCAGTCGCGTCGCCATGGCTGGCCGGCTGCTGCACTGAGTGGGTGGCATCGAAGATCACGGGGACACCGAGCGCCCGCATCGTCAGCAGCCCGCCAAAATCGTTGATCAGCCGCCCGTAGCCGAAGAACGTGCCTCGCTCGCACAGCAAAATATCGCGGCAGCCGCCGGCGAGCAGTTTCGCCACGGCATGCTTCATGTCGCCGGGAGCCATGAACTGGCCCTTTTTGACATTGACCGCCTTGCCGGTTTCGGCGGCGGCCAGCAGCAGGTCGGTCTGCCGGCAGAGGAACGCGGGAATCTGCAGCAGGTCGCAGACCCGGCCAACCGGGGCCGCCTGCTCGGGCAGGTGAACATCGGTCGTAACCGGCAGGCCAGTCGCCGCGCGGACCCGCTCAAGCACGCTGAGCCCGCCGTCGAGTCCGGGGCCGCGGAACGAGCCGGCGGCGGTGCGGTTGGCCTTGTCGAAAGACGCCTTGAAGACAATCCGAATTGGCAGCTCGCGGCCGATCGCGGCGAGGTGCCTCCCGATCTCGAGACAGGTTTCCTGATCTTCGATCACGCAGGGGCCGGCGATCACCAGCAGCGGTTGGCCCGGACCGCAGAGATCGTTTCCGATCCGGGCGCGACGATTGGGGTTCATGCGAGCTGTGTTCCCAGATGCGATCGAACCGTAGACGGGCAGCCGAAAGCCTGCGCGGCCGCCGCAAATTGCAGCAACTTCCGCATTTTGCTCCAGCGGAACGGCAGCGGCGAACCCCAGTTTATAAAAATGCGACACCCGGGGGCCCAGCCGCGGCCCGCAGTTCCCAGTGGCGAATCACCCGCTCGACCCGACTCCGCGATCGGCCGCGGCGGCGGGCCCGCGGGTCGTTCGTCGCGGAAAAATCAGCTGGTTTTCCGCCACTCTCCCTCGGCTGCGGCCGTTCTTTTTGGATCGGCGAGCGGGAAACGCGGTGCCCCCTCAACGCGGTCGCGCAGGCGGAGAAAAATTTTTCTCGTTGCGCAACAGATTGGCACGGCGAATGCAACTGCTCTCCTTCCGACGAGGAATTCCGGTCCTCGTCACCCACACCATGAAAAAGTGGGGTCTCTGACTTTTTTTGGTCGAGCGGTCGCCTTGCCCCTGATCCGCTCGACTTTGGCAGGACGCTCCTGCCGGGTCGAGACCCCACTTTTTCTTTTGCTTCCCGGCCACTTGACTCTTTGATCTGCTCTGCGCTACTTTGCGGAGTCCGGCTGCGGCGGCTCTGCTCGCGTTTCGTGGCCGAACGCCAGCGTAGCTTCAATTGGCAGAGCACCGCATTCGTAATGCGGGGGTTGTGGGTTCGATTCCCACCGCTGGCTTTCCACTCGTCCCCGCCTGACCCCCTGGGAGCGAGAATGGTTGTTCCGGCAGCCCCTGCCACTTTCGAAAGGCAATATTTAGCGATGCAAGCTCTTCCCTCAGCCCTGCCGACCGTCGACGTGCGTGAACTGCTCGCCGGCAACGGCCCATTCGGCCCCGACGACGTCCGGGCGATTGCCGATTCTCTTGGGACGAACCCCGCGACGCATCAGGCCCTGCGGCAGACGGTGCAGGAACTGCAGTCGGCGGGCGAGCGGAGTCCGGCGACCTCGGTTCGGCTCGGGGTGGGGCTCTACCTGCTCGGCCGTAGCAGCGAGGCGGTCGTCGCGCTGAAATCGGGAGACGGTTCGGCGTTGGCATTGTTCGCGCTCGGCCTGGCGCAAGCCGCCCTCGCCGCGACCGACGAAGCCTGCGCTGCCTTCGAGGCGGCGCGGAATTCCGGGTACCCCGCAGCTGCCTGCACAGCGGCCATCGCCAACTGCCTCCGGGCAGCCGGCCGGCTCGATGAGGCGGTCGCCGCGATCGACACCGTTGCCGCCGAGGACGCCGATGCTGCCGAGATTCTCGCGGCCCGAGGGGCGTTGGGGCTGGAAACGTCGGCCCCCGCCGCTGAAATCCTCGAACTGCTCAACCAGGCGGTCGCCGCCGATTCCGGCCAGCCACTGGCGCTGTTTTGCCTCGGCGTCCTCCACGACCGGCTCGGCGATGACGACGAGGCGATCGACTGTTATCAACGTTCGCTGCAGCGGTACCCCGCCTCGGTGGGCGGACTGATCAATCTCGGGCTGCTCTACGAAGACCGCGACGAATTTGCCAAAGCCCAGGAATGTTATCGGCGGATTCTTGACGGCCTGCCGCACGATGCCCCAGGTCGGGAACAGGCGGTTGCCCGAGCGCGGCTGTTCATGAAAGATTCCGCCGCGTCCGGAGACAGACTGCTCGATGAGCAGGAGCAGCGCCAGCGGGATCGTCTTGAGCACATCATGCAACTCCCCGTCAGCGACTTCGAACTGTCGGTCCGCAGCCGCAACTGCCTCGCCAAGATGGGAATCAAAACGCTCGGTGACCTCGCCCGGACGAGCGAGGCGGAGGTTCTCGCCAGCAAGAACTTTGGCGAAACCAGCCTTGTCGAAATCAAGGAGATGCTCGCCAGCCGCGGCCTCACCCTGGGCCAGTTCGCCGAGCCGACCGCGGCCGTCGAGGCTCCGCCCCCGTTTGCCGAACCGGCCGAGGAGGAGACCGAACTCCACGGGCTCCCCGTGACGGAACTCAACCTGTCGGTGCGGGCCCGCAAATGCACGACGAAACTCGGCATCACATCGATCGGTGAACTGATTCGTCGGACCGCCGAAGACCTGATGGAGTGCAAGAACTTCGGTGTCACCAGCCTCAACGAGGTCCGCGAGCGACTGGCGGAACGCGGCCTCAGGCTCCGAGGCGAGTGAATGAGGCCGACATCGATGTGTTCGCAAAACCAATCACACATTGAAAGAAAAGCGTCATTTCGTGAATTTTTAGCTTCAATTTATCTCAAATAGGACGGAATTCGTTCACACGAACCGGCAATTTGCGTTCATCATCTCTTTTCGATACCCTCGCGACATAGGTTGAGAGTCGCGACTGGTTCCCGGTCGCTTCCGACGCAACGCGAGGCCCGGTGAGCCGGGGAGGGAGAAGACCAGATGACGACCGCAACCCTCAGGGAAAAGCCGGTTCGCGATCTCGCCAAATTGGCGAAGCAGCAGGGCGTCCCTGGCTGGCATTCGATGCGGAAGGACCAGCTGATCAAGGCTCTCGTCCGTCGGGCCAAGGCCGCCCGCCCCGCCGCCGCGGCAACGAGCAGCGGCATCGTCGCGGCCCGCGCCGCCTCCGGCGCGCGGAAGGGGGCGAAACGGGGAACGTCGAAGGATCGGTCTGCGTCCAAGACTGCGGCCGGGCGGGGAACCGCCGCGGCAACCGCCCCGAGCCGGAGGGCTTCGCGAAGCCGGGCCGCCACTGAGAGCTCCCGCCAAGGGCTGCTGGCGCGGCGACGGGCAGCGGTGAGCGAACGGATTCGGGCAGCCCAAGACCGGCTTGCCCGGGAGAAGAGCCTCGCCAGCCGGCCTGAGCCGAGCCGCAAGCGGGCGAAGATCCGGGATCGGGCCGTGTTGATGGTTCGCGGTCCGCATTGGCTGCATGCGTTTTGGGAGGTGACGCCCGAAAGCATTCGGCGCGTGGAGGCCGCGCTCGGCCAAGAGTGGCATGCCGCCCGGCCGACGCTGCGGGTGCTGGAGGTGGTCACCGCCGCTGCGGGGTCGCCGTCGGAAAAAGTCGTCCGTGAAATTGAGATTCACGGTGGCGTGAAAAACTGGTTTATCGATGTCCGCCAGCCGCTTCGCTGCCGGGTCGAGATCGGTTATCGATCGCGTCACGGCGACTTCCAAAGCATCTGCCGCAGCAACATCGTCACCGTGCCAGCCGGCTCGCAGGGCGACACGCTCGACGCCCACTGGGCCGATATCGCGTCAAACTGCGACAAAATCTACGCGATGAGCGGGGGCTTTTCGCCAGAGGATCACCCGCAGGAATTGCAGGAACTCTTTGAGGAGCGACTGAAGCGGCCCCTCGGCCCTCCCGAGTCGAACCGTTCCGGGCTCGACGAGGGGCTGGAACGCGGGGAACCGCTCGGCTTCCCGCTGGAGGTTGAGGCCGAAATGATCGTCTATGGCATCACCGAAAAAGGGGCCTATCTCACCATCCAAGGAGAACCGGTCGAGGTGCAGGATGACGGCGGTTTCCGGGTCCGGGTGGAAATGCCCAACAAGCGGCAGGTGATTCCGATCATGGCCCAGTCGGCGACCGGCCTTGAGCGGCAGACCGTCGTGCTCGCCGTCGAGCGGAACACCAAGGTGATGGAACCGCACCTGCGGGAAGCGGACGAACTCTGAGAAGGCTTCGTTTCCAGCCGGCGCATCGACACGACACGGCCTCGCTGTGCAAAAAGTCTTCAACGCCACCGCCGCGGCTCCGGCTACACTAGGGTGTTGTCGGCCGCCGCCAAGAGCCGCGAGGTGACGGGGCGGTAAGTCGTCTGCCATGTTCGTGCTGTGTCGAACCTATGCCGGTGAGCTCTTAACGAGGCTCGTCGGGTGCCAACCATGGCTTCGGTCGCCTGCGTTGCCGACCGGAACGCCGCTTCGGCGTTGCGGATTCGGATGCAAGCCCCGGTGCTGAGGCACCCTCCTTTTTTTCTGGCGAGCTCTCCGCATTTCGCGACACCACGGCATTGCGGTGGATGGCCTATCGCCCCGCAGCCTCGCGGTCATCCGCGGTCTGCCGCGTTTCCGGCGGCAGTCTTCCGGCATCCTGCCGGTCGGCCTCGAGTGTCAGCAGGCCGGCTGCCACCGCTGTCGTGACGACGGCGGCCACCCAGGCCAGCCCGACCGCCAGACCGATCCGGGAACAGATGGCCCCGCCCGCCGAATCACCCGCCCCGGCCAGCAGTCCGCCGAGGGCCAGCACCAGCACGATCACCAGCGGCAACAGGACCGCCAAGGCAACACCCCAGGCGAGCAGGCGGCGGACAGTCGGAAGCATCCGGCGGAACTCCAATGGCAGACAGGGAAGGCTGGGCCGACCTTGCAGCCCCGCGTCGATCGCCGCGGGGACCTCCGGGTCGACTGCCGAATAGTGTACGCTCGCGGAACCGGAGATGGTGGAGGCCTGACGGGTGGTGCCAGAGACGCTTCGATCGGAACCCCAACAGAGCCGCCGTGAGCCCGGCGGCACTCGCTCAGGCCCCCGGCCGGCCACCGCGTGCCGGGCGGTTCTGGCGGCGATCTGCCTCGGCGTCGGGCTGGCGGCGGCAGCCGACCGGGTTGACCTCGACGACGGTCGATCGCTGAACGGACGATTCGCGCTGATGCCGGGGGTGGGGCTCGATCCGGACGAGCGGGAGGGCGAGGCCGCCACGGCGGTTATGTGCGACGACGGGCTGACCCGCACCTTCGTGCCGCGGCGGCGGGTTGTCGACGCGGAAAAGAATCCAGTGGCAGCGAGCCTCGAACGGATCGAAATCCCCCAGCGGGTGCCGGACGGCGGCCGCCGGGTGGCCGGCGTCGGCGGGGTGCTTGCGGCCACTCCCTTCGACGAGTACGGCCGCCGGATTCTCTCCCTCGCCACCGCCTCGGGACAGGTCGATGTCGTCCAGGGGATCACGACCATCACGCCTCACTGGATTGCGGCAGAAGGCCTGCTGACCGAGCAATCCCTGCGGATCGACATGCGGCTGGCGACGTCGTCGGTCCCCCGGGAGACCCTCCGCCGGGTCATCGAACGGTCGCTCGACAAAGACGACTTCGACCAGCGGCTGCAGTTCGTTCGCCTGCTGCTTCAGGCCGCGCGGTACCGCGAGGCAGCCGCGGAACTCGAACGGCTGGAAGCCGACTTCCCCGCCGCGACCGATCTTCGCGACCAGCAACGCAGCCTGGCGGCGCTGGCGGCAGGGCAAATGCTCGATGAAATTCGCGTGCGGCAGCGGGCCGGCCAGGATCGGCTCGTAATCCGGCTGCTGGAAGACTTTCCGGCGGCAGAGGGCGACGGTGAACTCCTGCAGGCTGTCGCCGAAATTCGCGACGATTACCGCCAACGGCTCGACCGCGCCGGCCAACTCGTCGGCCTGCTACGGCAGCGGGCCGCCGGCATCACCGACGCCCGAGACCGGCAGGCAGCACAACGGCTCGTTGAGGAGATCGCCGCCGAGCTCACCTTTGCGACGCTCGGCCGGCTGGCGGTCTTCGAGCGGGTCGGCGGTGGCGAGCAGCTGCCCCCCGACCAGAGCCTCGCCCTCGGCCTGACCGGCTGGCTCGCCGGAGCGGACGCCGCGGAGGTGAATCTCAAACTCGCCCTCTCCACCGCCCGGGTTCGCGACCTGCTGCGGGCCTACCTGACTGCCGAAGTGGCCGAGCGGGCCGACCTCCGCCGAAAGCTCGCCGACGAGGAGGCCTTCGACACGCCGACAGTCGCCGCCCTCGCCGCGCACATGCTCCCCCCGCTGCCCCCGCCGGCCCCCGAGGGCGAAGGCCTGTTCGCCCTCGATGTCGCCCGACCGGCCGCCGGGGGCGATGCCCCCGAAACCTTCCGCTGCCTCGTCCAACTGCCACCGGAATACGACGCTCATCGACGGTATCCAACAGTCGTCAGCCTCCATGCCGCCTGGAGCACACCGCTTCATCAGATCGAATGGTGGGCGGGGATGCCGGGCCCCGACGGTCACCGGTCCGGCCAGGCGGGACGGCACGGGGCGATCGTGATTGCGCCGGCCTGGGCCGACGCCAACCAGCAGCACTACCGATTCACCGCCCGGGAACACGCCGCGGTCCTCGCCGCGGTTCGGGAAGCATCCCGGCGATTCGCCGTCGATTCCGACCAGATCTTTCTCTCCGGCCATTCGCTCGGCGGCGATGCGGCCTGGGACATCGCTCTGGCCCATCCCGATCTCTGGGCCGGCGCGATCATCATCGCCGGCAAGGCGGGTCGCTACATCAACCACTACCATCCCAACGCCGAACGGCTGCCGCTGTATGTTGTCGGCGGAGGCCTCGACCAGGCCAACTTCACCGCCAACGAGATGGACCTCGACCGCTACCTGATCAAGGCCTACGACCTGACCTATGTCGAGTATCGCGGTCGCGGCCACGAGCACTTCTCGGACGAAATCGTGCGGATTTTCGACTGGATGGGCCGGCGGAAGCGGGACTTCTTTCCGCGGAATTTCACAGCGGTCACCCTGCGGCCCTGGGACCGGTTCTTCTGGTGGCTCGAACTCGACTCCCCACCGCCGCGGACGATGATTCTGCCGACTGCCTGGCCAGCTGGCCAAAACATCCGTCCCCTCGGCATTTCCGGTCGGACGACGACCCGCAACCGTATCGCCGTGACTTGCGGCGCCGACCGGGTCCGCATCTGGCTCACGCCGGACCTCATCGATTTTCAGCGGCCGCTCACGGTCACACTCGGCGGCCGGCCGCTTCACTGGGGCGACCTCTCGCCCGACATCGACGTGCTGCTGGAGGATCTGCGAACCCGCTGCGACTACCAGCATCCGTTCTGGGCAGTGATCGACTCAGCCAGCACCGAGTAACCGCCGATATGCCGGCAGCCTGACACGGATCACCGCCACCAGAGGATATTGGGGCCGACTGGCACGAGCCCCGTCTTCCAGAGAACTCGTGAACTCCGCCAGAGCCTAGTTTGTCTGCGGCTCCTGTGGCCGGCTGGCAACTTCCTCATTGGGCTGCGGTGCGTTCCCGGCATCGCCGGGCAGCGTCAGGCCGCCGATGAACCAGCCGTCTTCGAGGGTCCGCATCACGAATCCACCGGTGCCAAAATACTGGCGGATCAGTTCAAACTCGGGCAGGCTGCTCCCGTCGATCTGCTGATCGCGAACCGTCCCCGGCTTGCCGTCGCCGAGCAGGTTGTTGAGGATCTGTCCCATCACACTCTTCGACTTCGGCATCGAGCCCCGCCGCAGCATCTCGTAGGCGGGTCGGATGGATTCGTCCGATCGGCCGAAGCCCTGCAGCCCGCGGCGTCCGGGAAAGAGGGATTCGAGTTCGCCTGCCACCAGCATGTAGTCCGGCCGCGACACCAGGGCGTCGCCGCTGTCGGCGGTGGTCAGCACCCGTTCGAGCACATCGCGGTGGGAGGCGATCAGCAGATGACCGTGCGAGACGGTCACTGCCGAATGGGGCAGCAGTTTCTCTTCCTTTTCGCGGAGCCGGCGGCGGCGGTCGCGGCGGTCGTCGTCGTCGGCGTGAGCAATTCCGCCACCGGGCGTCTCGATCTCAAGCTTGGGGATCTCCATTGAGCGATCGATCAGTTCCCAGATGACCACCCCGTGCGACTCGATCCGCCGCATGTCCGGGTCGGTCGCCATGCTCTTGGCGATGGTGGCGGCGACGAGTTCTGGATCGCGGGTTTCAATTGCGATCACCAGCCGCTCACTGTCGACGCCGAGCGGTTCGACGTAGTCGCTGAGC
The DNA here is from genome assembly GCA_964541275.1 of uncultured Chitinophagaceae bacterium. GTDB lineage: Bacteria > Planctomycetota > Planctomycetia > Pirellulales > UBA1268 > UBA1268. Next base: position 16,759 of record CAZIQV010000006.1, read on the forward strand.
ATCGCCACACGGTTGCCGAGGCCGGCGATCAGGTCAGCCTCGACGTCGATCTGGGGGCCGTCGGGATCCTCCTTGAGAGACGCGATCACATCGTCAAAAACACCTTTTTCGCCGACGATGTCGTCGACGAGCGTGTCGGCCACCTTGAAGGCCGTCGCGATGTCCCATTGCAATGCCGACCAACTTGAGGCGTCGGCGGGAACCCATGCCGGCGGTTCGATGGCGTCGGTCTCGGGGAACCGCAGCATCCTCGCGGCGAGGTCGTAGCGGTCGACGGCTGCCGGGTCGCGGCCCGGCAGCGGCGGGGCATAGACGATCGTCTGGTGTCGGAGTTCCCGCGGACCGTCGTCGAAGATCATCGATCCCCCCAAAGCCTCGACCGCGTCAAAGCCCTGCCGGCCAAGGATCTCGACGTAGTCGGGCCCTTTCCGCCGCTCAACGGGCGGGTGCGTCGCTTTGTAGGCGGCGGCGAATGAGAACGGGTCGACATACCACCGCAGGCTGGCCGCCGCTGCCGGCAGCCCCTCCCGCGACCGCGTCTGGACAGCCTCAAAGTCGGCCCGCGACGCCAGCGAATCCTGCCGCCCGGTCTCCAGCACGGTGAGCACATGGTGAACCTGCACCGGATCGTCACCGACGATGAGGGCCGCTGCCTGGTGCACGACGGCTACCAGTCTCTCCGCGGGAGGCGGTGCCTCATCGTCCGCGTCGGCACGCGGCGGTTCCGGAGGCAGGCGGTAAACCTTGATCGTTTCCTGGTAGTCCGCCAGCCGCTCGGCCTGCTGCTCGAGCAGCCTGCGGTCGATCTGCTCCAGCAGCTTCGTCGTCTCCTCCTCGTGGCCGGTCGTGTCGACCAGCAGGACGGTCGCCAGCCGCTCGGCCTCCGGCACAATCGCCGCGAGAGCGATTTCCCCGCCCGGCACCTCGCCGAGGTCTTCGAGCGTCAGCCCGAGCTTGCCCAGCCGCCGCTTGCCCGCCTTCGACAGCTGCTTGCGGAAACTCGTCACAAACGGCTCCATGATCGGGTCTTGGAGGAGTTTTCCGTATTGGGTGCGGTCGAAGCTTTCCTGCAGGCCGACCGGATCGGCAACGCTCAGCCAGGCGGCGGTGGTCGCAGGGAAAATCGTTTCGCTCGGACGAAAGGCAGGTTCCGCCGCGACAGCCGGCTCCGCCGCGATCGCGAAAGCAACCGCAACCCCGGCGAACAGCCGCCGCGGGTCGATCGCCAGGTTGCTGCCACGGGCCCGATCGGCCACACAGGGGCTCGTCATTCCTTCCACAGATAAACTCCTTGCCATGTCCTGGAGCTGGCGGTGGACGCCCCACGTTGCAGGCGACACCAGTGCCCGAGGAATTTGAGCTGCGTCCGGGCGTCCGCAGATGCCGTCACAGCCCAGCCTTTTCACGTTCCTCGGGCCGGGAGTGTCTCAGGCTTCCCCATTTTTCTCAACATCAACTTTCCGGCCCGTCGCGACTCTGGTCGGCACCGCTGCCCCCGAATCAGGCCGGCGGCCACCAAAGCCAGAGCCCCGCGGCGAGCAGGCAGAGGCTGACCGCGAGAGACAGCTCCCCCGACGGGGCGAGTCGCCGGCAGACGAGGCAGCCGCCACTGACAGCCGCGGCCCCGCCGGCCAGGAGGCCGGCCGTCGCCAGCGCGGTTCCGGCTGCGGGATGGCCCACCGCCACGATTGCCACCACCAGCGGGGGCCAGAGCAGAAACACCGCGTGGCTTCCCAGGACGACCGCCGCCTGCGCAAGCGGTGTCGGCCGCACCAGGCGGCCGGCAAGCAGCACCGGATCAACGGCCGAGAGCCCGCGAATGCCGTCCCGCTCGGCCAGCAGCCGCCGCCAGCCCACGCGGACGTCGTGGCCGTCGAGCAATGCCGCCGCCGGGATGGCAAAGGCCCCGAAGAGGCTGGCGGCAAAGAGCACGTACCTGCCGCTCAGGTCCGGCTGCAGCAGCAGCCAGCCGACCATGCCCCCGAGCGACAGCAGCAGGGAGGCGTTTCGCAGGCTCCGCCGCCAGACACTGCAAGCCGGCAGCACCCCGATGAGCCGAACCGCCGTCAGCGGCTCGGTGGCCGCCAGACCGCGGCCTGCGGTCGCCGCCTGCTGGCGGGGCAGCAGGCCGGCGATCGGCCCGGATCCTGCGAGCTGCTGCCACTGGGCCAGCCCGATGAACCCGGCCGCCACCGCGAGCCACCCGAGCAGCCCGACAGGCAGCAGCCAGCCTGCGGCCACGGGCCAGAGGGCGGCGGCCGCAACGCCGGCGGCCGCCAGCCAACCCGCCAGCAGCGTGGCGGTGGCGGCGTCAGCGGCTGGAAGCCCGCAGAGCCGCATCCCGGCGGTGGTCAGCCCCGCCAGCAGGATCGCCGGCAGGCCTGCCCCCAACAGCAGCAGCGATTCGCCGGGGACGCAGCAGCCGGCGATCAGCAGGCCGAGCAGCGGCCAGAGCAGCCGGGCCGCTAGCCAGTGGCCGGCCCAGGGCAGGGCGGAGTTGCGGCGGCTGAACCGCCACCGACGGTCCCGGCGCAGCAGCAGGCCGGCATCCCAGGTCGGAAAATCGGCTGGCAGTTCGCCGATCGCCACGACGGCGGCCGCAGCCGCCGCCACAAACCCAAATGCGGCTGGGGGAACGCCGGCGGGAACGCCGCTGAACGCGGCAGCGGCAAACAGCAGGGAGAGCCACGAGGCGGCCCGGGAGAGGTCGTGCCGGAAAAATATCCGCCAGGGCGGCCCCGAGAAACCGTCGGACCGACCGCCGGACCGACCGCCGGCACCTGCTGCTTCAGTTCCCTGCTGCATCTGGTCGCCTCAGCGACGCGGCCGGACAGTCCCCTGCACCCGCAGCGGCAGCCCGAGGATGCGGAGAAAGCCTTCGGCATCGGTCTGGTCGTACGAACCGCCTCCCTCCATCGACGCGATTGCGGCGTCGTAGAGGCTCTCCCGACTCGCCCGGCTCTTGACGAGGATGTTGCCCTTGTAGAGCGACAGTTCAACCTCGCCGCTCACCGGCCGCTGGGCCTCGCGGATGAAGGCCAGCAGCGCGTCCATCTTGGCCGAGTACCAAAAACCGTAATAGACCAGCTCCGCCACCTCCGGAGAGAGCCGGTCGCGAAGGTGGACGAGATCGCGGTCGAGGGTGAGTTGTTCGACGAGCCGATGCGCCTCGTAAAGAAGCGTCATCCCAGGGGCCTCGTAGACGCCGCGGCTCTTCATGCCGACGAGACGGTTCTCGAGGATGTCGATTCGGCCGATGCCGTTGCGACCGCCGATGTCGTTGAGGGCGAGGACCAACTCGTGCGGCGGCAGTTCGCTGCCGTTGAGCCGGACCGGCAGCCCGGCCGCGAATTCGATCCGGACCGTCTCGGGCTCATCGGGGGCTTCCTGCGGCGAGACCGACATGCCGAAATCGACCAGCGCATAGCCATCGGTGTCGAGCTCCTCGAGCAAGCCGGCCTCGTAACTGGTGTGCAGGCAGTTCTCGTCGGAACTGTAGGGCTTTTCCTTCGAAGCCTTGACCGGAATCGATCTGGCGGCACAGAACTCGATCAGCTCTTTGCGGCCGGGGAACCGCTCGCGGAAGGTGGCGATCCGCCAGGGGGCGAGCAGTTCAATCGTCGGGTCGATCGCCTCGGCCGCCAGCTGAAACCGGCACTGGTCATTGCCCTTGCCGGTCGCCCCGTGGGCAAACACCGTCGCCCCTTCCGCATGGCAGATATCGACGCAGACCCGGCTGATCAGCGGTCGGGCGATCGAGGTGCCGAGGAGGTAGGTTCCCTCATAGCGGGCCTGCCACTGGAGTGTCGGGAAGGCAAAGTCGCGGCAGAGTTCCTCGCGGGCATCGACGAGCAACGCCTTCACCGCGCCGCAGTCGCGGGCCTTTTGGAGGGTTGCCTCGCGGTCCTCGCAGGGCTGGCCGAGGTCGACGTAGACCGCGACGACCTCGTAGCCCTGTTCGATCAGCCAGCCGAGGATGACGGAGGTATCGAGACCGCCGGAGTAGGCGAGGACGCATTTTTTCATGGAACCGTTTGGCTTTCTTCGCTGATGGGAAACCGCAGTGTCTGCGCGGCTGAAATGTGCCAGAAAATCGGCTGCGGGCCAATCCTTCCCGGCGAATGACCGGGCCGGCGCGGCGAGTCCTCGGCCAGCCCGGGAACCGCCTCAGACCTCGTGGACCATCGCCATGTTGTGGCCACCGGTGCCGAAGCCGATGCCGGCAACCAAGAGGATGCGGTCGCCCCGCTCAAGCCGGCCCCGCGCCAGGCCCCAGTCGCAGACGTGGACGAGCAGTTGGTTGACATCGGCCCCGGCCGGGGCCGCCAGCGGCGTGACGCCCCAGTAGAGTGCCATCTGCCGCAGCGTGCGGACATCGTCGCTGAGACCGACCGTCGGCACCGCCCCCCGCCGCTTTGAGCGGGCGATCGCCGTGACCCCGCTCTTGCTGGCCACGACGAACAGCCGGGCATCGAGTTCGGCGGCGATCCGGCTGGCCCCATCGACAACGGCCTGCGTGATCGGATGAAGGCCATCGACGAGCCGTTCGGGCTGCGGCAGGAACTCGCCGCCGGCAACACCCGATCGGCCCCGACCGAGCAACTCGTCGAGATACTGCCGCCGCGATTCAAGGTACTGCCGCTCGGTTGCCGAGGCGATCCGTCGCATCATTTCGACCACTTGGCGGGGATGCTCACCGATCGCCGTCTCGCCGGAAAGCATGCAGGCGTCGGCGCCGTCGAGGATGGCGTTGGCGACGTCGGTCGTCTCGGCCCGGGTCGGCCGCCGCGAGTGCTGCATGCTGTCGAGCA